>JAGHCC010000196.1 GCA_021160685.1 Desulfobulbaceae bacterium
AAAGATTGCGCTTGCCGTCACGAGGCCGAGGCCGGTAGGAAAAAGAATAGAAAAGAGCATCCATTTATAGGAATTGGTCTGGACTTTAACCATGATGGTGGCGGCCAGACAGGGCGGATAAAGGGCGAAAAAGACCATCACTGCCAGGGCGTGGAGAGGTGTGAAGCCGCCGGCAAGGGTCTCGGCGCCCATCCGCTCCTCAAGGGTTTTGCTTTCGTCAGCGCCCTGCTGGAAGAGAACACCCAGGGTGGCCACGCTGGATTCCCGGGCCGCAAAAGAGCTTAACAGGGCCACATTGATCTTCCAGTTAAAGCCGGCATATTGGGTAACCGGCTCCATGGCCCGGCCAACCTGGCCCAGGATGCTTACCCCGATGGTCTCTTCCTTGATTTTGCGCCGCAGGGTTTTGCGTTTGGAGGCCAGCTTGCGCAGAGCCTTTTTGACTTGTTTAGCCGCCTTGTCCGTGCCGGGCTTGAGAAACAGAAAAGAGTCCGGATTTTTGGCCTGGATTTTTTTGTCAAAGGCTTTTGCCGCCTTAGCCCTCTTGATATTCAGTCTCCCCTGCTTGTAAGCGTTGTAGAAATTGATCAGGGCCACAAGTTGGACTTCTTCGCTAAGCTGCTCGCTGTAGGGATTATCAGCAATTTTATTGTAAAACTGTTCCACCGCTGTATTCATCTCCTGCTCATAAAAGTGCTGTCGTTCGTCGCCTAAGCCGGGATACTGCAGGAAGGTGAAGACAAAGACCGATACCGCCAGCACGATGGAGCCCACCTTCTTAATATAAACCCAGGTCCGTTCAATGGCGCGCTGGCCCACGCCGTAAAGAGTAGGCGGATGGTAGTTGGGCAGCTCCATGATAAAGGGAGCCGTCTCCATGTTGCGCAGCACGGTTGATGTGAGGAGTTTGGCCACCAGCAAGGCAACAAGGATGGTGATGGTGGAAAGAAAGAGCATAGCCCATGATTTATACTGGACGAAATAGACATTGACCAGCAGGGTGTACAGGGGGATTTTGGCCAGGCAGTTCATGAACGGCACGGTGAGGATGGTTGCCATGCGAGATTTTTCATCCGGAATACCCTTGGTGGCCATGATGCCGGGAACCGCGCAGCCGCCGGCAAAGACGCCGCCGAGAATATAGGGCAGGGTGGACTGGCCGTGAAGGCCAAAGGCGTGGAACAGTTTGTCCAGAATAAAGGCGATGCGGGCCATGTAGCCCGAGTCTTCCAGGATGGCGATCAAGGCAAAGAGGATCAGGAAGATAGGCACATAATTGAGCAGAGTATTGGCTGAATCCACCATCCACAGTCCCATGGATCGGACATATGTATCGTGCAGCAGACCGGCGTCGGGCAGCAGGTCGGCGGCAATGGCGCGTATTTTGGCCAGGATTGGCCAGGTATATTGGGTCAGTTCATAGCCTTTGACGATGGAGAGCTGGTAGATGACAAAAACCGTGGCTACCAGGAAAAACGGAGCAGCAATGGGATTCAACACAATCCGGTCGATTTTTTCGGAGATGGTTTCCCGACCGGCTCCGGTGTCATTGACGCAGAGTTCCATGATTTTCTGGGCAAGTTTCTCCCGTCTCGAGACCAGGTAATCGGCCACGGACAAGCCGTTCTGCGATTCAAAATGATCCCGGACTTCGTTCAGGCCGATCATAACGTCGGCAGACGAGGAATCACTATTTATTATTTTTTCGGTTTCGGAATCTCCTTCAAGGAGTTTGATGGCAAGCCAGCGGGCGGGGTGGTCTGTTGTCAGACCGGGATAGGATTCAATCTTTTTTTGCAGGTCAGCAATGAGCGGTTCAAGGTCGTCATAAGTAATCTCAAGAACTTTGCCCCTGGGCCGCCCGGCAGCTTGGCGGATGGCCTGTTTCAGTTCTTTTTTTCCTTTTCCCTTACGACCCACCGTGGGGATCACCTCGACACCGAGACTGTGGCTCAATTTGGCAACATCGATTATCAGGCCGTTTTGCCTGGCCACATCCATCATGTTGAGGCCGACAACCAGGGGAAATCCCATTTCCAGGAGTTGAAAGGTGAAGAACAGGCTGCGTTTCAGGCAGGAGGCGTCAACAACATTGACCAGAACATCCGGTTTTTCGCTGAAGAGAAAATCCCTGGAGACCCGCTCCTCCAGGGAAAAGGAGGTGAGACTGTAAGTTCCGGGGAGATCAACAACCTCGATTTTGCCGAATTCGTCCTTGTAGGAGCCGGACTTTTTGTCCACCGTGACGCCCGGATAGTTGGCAATATGCTGATTGGCGCCGGTGAGCATGTTGAAGTTGGTGGATTTGCCGGCATTCTGCTGGCCGGCAAGCCCGACCAGGAGATTTTTTTTCCGGTTGCCTCTGGGGCTTGGTGAGTCCGAAAGTTCGTCTGTCTGTTTTTGCATCTGTACTTTTGTCCGTTCGTATGACATGAGCCATCAACCATCAACCAAGAGCCGCCTAAGCCGCTTCTATCTCAATCTGGGCGGCTTCGCTCTTGCGCAGGGTGACATTGTAGTTGTTCACTTTTAATTGAATTGGATCACCCAGGGGCGCTCTCCTGATCACATCCACCCGGGCGGAAGGCACAAAACCAAGATCAAGGAGCCGTTGCCGAATGGCACCGCAGGCGTGATGGCAACGGATGCACACCTTTTCTCCGGGCCGCACCTCGTTCAGCATCCTGCATCCGCATCTTCCCTTTTTGCCGCGTCCCATCTGTCTACGATTTTTCATCTCAGTTCCTGTTTTATTTCAATCAGCGAAGAAAGTTTAGGTATGTCTAATTTGAATTAGAATGCACAATATCAGAAAAAGTTGCCATGTCAAGATAAAATCAAGAATGCCTTTAGAATTTATTTATACTTTATGAGATGCGGGAACTAAAAAAAAATTAGGCAACCTTAAAAAATGCTTGACAGCAGGTTTGGTTTCTGGTTTTGTGTTGCGCCAGTTAGGCAATGCTAATTTGTTTGCTTTTGTCTGACACGGATTTTCAAGAGTCAAATTTTCAAGAGGAAGTCAATATGAAGAAAATGATTTTAGGGGTGGCAATTCTGCTGGCATCTGTCAACACCGTCCACGCCCATACTCCCTTATGTTCCTGTTTTGATAACGGCGACAATACCATAACCTGCGAGGGAGGCTTTTCCGACGGCTCCAGCGCTGCCGGGGTTGCCATGCGGCTTGAGACCTCTGACGGCCAGGTCCTTTTAGAGGGCAAGATGTCGGAAGACAGTGAGTTTGATTTTGATAAACCGGGACAGGACTACATTGTTGTCTTTGATGCCGGCGAGGGGCATCGTATCCAGGTGCCCGGCAAGGAAATTGTTGAATGATTGTAAACGTTCACCAGCACCTCACAGAGTCTGCGCTTACCTCTTCGCCCGTTCGGAGTCTGTGCTTACCTGGACCTTGTCGCATAGAAGGGCTATAACAGCGAAGCGGTGTCTGCCAAGGCCCAGGTAAGCGCAGACTCCAAACGAACAGGTAAGCGAGGTGCGAGACTCCGAATCTAAGGCACTGGTAAACGCTTACATGACGGAGGTTATCCTAAACCAGTTGTTTTCGTTGAACGGGTACGAATAATTT
>JAGHCC010000054.1 GCA_021160685.1 Desulfobulbaceae bacterium
AACCGACATGGAGGAGGCCCGGAGCATGATGCGGCGTTTTCTTTGGAGCATGAATGAGGAATCGGGCGGAATCGGCTGGGGAATCCCGGAGGCCATGGCCGAGATCATGGCGGTCAATGACAATCTTGCCCGTGAATACGGACATATGCTGATTTCCTACATGCGGGAGGAGAATTATCTGGAGCTTCCGGCCATGCAGCGTGGACTGATGTGGGGAATTGGCCGACTTTCCAAGGCCAGGCCGGAACTGATGCTGGCCAAGGATGCTGACGGTTATCTCTCCATTTATCTGGAGTCTGTTGACAGGCTGGTTGTGGGGCTTGCGGCCAGGGCTTTTGGTTTTCTCAAGGTCAAAGATGCCCTGCCCCACATTAAACTGCTGCTTGATGATCCCCTGCTCGTGCGGTTGTATGAGGACCAGCGCTTCATCGACACCACCGTGGGCCGATTGGCCCAAGCGGCTCTTGAAGAGATTGAGAAGGGGTAAAGGTTTTGCCCTTTGCCCCTTCGAAGGTCTCGCAGGCTCGCTATCTGTCCCTCTGAGCCTTAGACCCTTGTTTGGTTTTGTAAAATCTCACCCCTGGCATTGATCATCACTTCATTAACATCCATTTTTTTACCGGCCCGCTTCATGGCCTCATCAAGAATGCCGCGCATGGAGCCGCAACAAGGCACTTCCATAATCAGCGAAGTGATGCTCTTGATGTCGGCAGTCAGGAAAATTTCGGCAAACTTGGCGATATAGCTTTCCTGGTCGTCAAATTTCGGACAGCCCATCATGACCACCCGGCCGGCCAGAAAATCTCGATGAAAATCAGGATAGGCAATGGGCGTGCAGTCTGCTGCAATCAGTAAATTCGCGTTTTTAAGAAAAGGGGCCGTGGGAGGCACAAGTCTGATCTGTACCGGCCAGTGGCTGAGAGCGGACATTTTTTGGCCTCCATCCAGTTTCTGTGGTTCATTGGCCTTCTGGCAGGAGGTCTGGGCCGGAAAACTCTGCAGGGTTGTTGAAGGACAGCCGCAGGCCAGGGTGTCCGGCTCTTTGGCCGTCTCTTTTTTTTCTTTCAAAAAAATTTCGACCGCCTCTTCATCAAAAAATTCAGCAGTCTTTTCCACGACCTTGAGGGCACCGGTGGGACAGTCTCCCAGGCAGGCGCCAAGTCCGTCACAGTATTTGTCCGCCACAAGCCGGGCCTTGCCGTCAATAATTTCCAGAGCACCCTCAGCACAGCCTGGAATACACTGGCCGCAGCCGTCACAAAGATCTTCGTCTATTTCAATAATTTTTCTTTTGCCTATCATGATTCAATCCATTTGTTGATTGTTTATATGAAAGTCTCTCGCAGAGGCACAGAGTTCACAGAGTTTTTTTTCTCTGCGTCTCTGCGCCTCTGTGAGAGACTAATTTTTATTTCTCTATGTCTCTTTCTTGCGCTTATCGGTTGTGCCGGTTCGCCGGGATGGCCGTTACTTATTTTAAAAAAATTCCCTTAGCCAATTCTGCGCCACTAACCGTCAAAAAAGACTTTTTAATCATTTTGGCCAGATGTTCCGGGGATGACGGCGATTCCTTCTGATGGTCCTCCATATTGACAATGAGATCCGCATCATAAAGCACCTTGAAATTCAAAGTTTCTTCCGGCCGGGGTGAGTGATGATGTCCGATGATGTCACACACCTCGTCAATGAAGTCATCTTCTGCGTTTAGCTTGGTGAGAATCTCCCTGGCCACCGGCGGCCCTTCCTGGTGCTGGTACTTGGGCGAAGAACTGTTAAACTTGCGCTCCGCTTCTTTAATGCCAATGTCATGAAGATAAGCAACAGTCAGGACCACGGCAGGATCCCCCTGTTCGCTCCGGTTGATCTCTTCGGCATAACCGGCAACCTTGGCGGCATGGCCGATACGTTTGAAATCCGTACCAAAATAACGCTTCATTTCAAGCGCTACCCGATCTTTGAGGCTTTGTTTTGCCGGAACAGGAGCATCTGGACCCAGGCCTGCCAGACATTGTTCGGCATGGGGGCAATAAGAGGCGCAACCAAAATCAATCTTCGGATTCGCCATACGGAAGCCGCATTTTTTGCAGGTCCGACTGGCGTCATCCTTGAAAAATTCAATCGGGTTTTGACATTTGGGACATTTGGCCTCAAAAATAGCATTTCCTTCCCAATAACGGCTATCCTGTCCTGGGCATTGCATGGTCTACCCTCCTAAGGTCTTTACGAAGAGATTTCATTATCCGGCAGTAAATATTCGGCTAGCACCCCACGGAGTCTTCGCTTACCTCTTTGAACGATCATGCCTACTCGCATATGAATCAATATAGCTCGTAGCCCTGATCGTCCAAATATGGGCCACTACCCAAAATTTATATTTTGGTGGTTTTGGTAACAATTTATTATTAAGCCGAACATTTACATCCGGCAAGCAGTCGGATTAACGAGATTTGTCTTCTGTATAACTGTTTCTTTATTGACTGGCCTTGATTCAGATCAATTTATTTGAAATCAAGAAAAAAGAGAGGTCAGTTTCGATAATCAATTTGTAAAAATGAGGCAAAATTTCATCACCTGAACTTGAAGTTTGTCTTTATCATAATGATAATGCATTAAAGTCTTGCCGAAAAGGGGGTGGCAA
>JAGHCC010000285.1 GCA_021160685.1 Desulfobulbaceae bacterium
ATCTTATTGATATGCTTGTCACCATGGGCGCCCGGATTGAAGGACGTGATACGGCTCGATTGGTGGTACATGGCGTTGACCGCCTGACACCTGCTGAGATCTCAATTATTCCTGACCGCATTGAGACAGGCACCTATCTCATAGCAGTGGGCGCCGCCGGGGGAGAAGTTCGCCTGACCCATTGTGAACCCTCCTTTCTGCCCGCTCTTTGTGAAAAACTCAAAGCCGCAGGCCTCCATCTTGAAGAAGAGGACCAATCCATTCTGGTCAGAAGTGGCCCCTCCCTGCAAAGCGTTGACATCAAAACCATGGTTTATCCAGGCTTTCCAACGGATCTCCAAGCCCAGATGATGGCCTTGATGACCCTGGCCGACGGGACAAGCGTAATCAACGAAACCATTTTCGAAAACCGTTTCATGCATGTGGCTGAACTGCAGCGTATGGGCGCGGAGATTAAGGTTGATGGTTCCAGCGCTATTGTCCGCGGCAATTCCGCAGGGCTTCATGGTGCCCAGGTCATGGCCACTGACCTCAGGGCCAGTGCCTCCCTGGTTGTGGCCGGCCTGGCCGCCAAAGGGAAAACAGAAATTTCCCGCATCTATCATCTTGAGCGGGGTTACGAGAACCTGGTGGAGAAACTGTCTGGTGTTGGGGCAAAGATTTTCCGGAAAAAAGATGTTTAAAGGCAGGGAGCAGGCAACCGAGGAATCAGGAATACTTTTTTTCCTCCTGGTTATATTCGGGAAAACCAATGACCTTCTTTAACTCATTAAAACCGATATGCTCTGGATAGCGGCCATTCTTTAAATCGACCAGGGCCTGTTGCATTGCCTGCACAGCCGCGCTGAGGAGAGTGAGCGGATAGGCGACAATCTGAAAACCGATCTCCTGTAACTGCTCGGGCGGCAATACAGGAGAGCGTCCCTGTTGCAGCATATTGGCCATTTTGGGGGTGGAAATGCGGTTGCAGAAAAGACGCATTTCACCAATTGAAAGAGGCGCCTCCAGAAAAATGATATCGGCGCCAAGATCGGCAAAGGCCTGACAGCGATAAAGGGCCTCCTCAATACCTTCCGTTTCCCTGGCATCGGTGCGGGCCATAATGAGAATATTCTGTTTTTCCCCCTCATCCACTGCGGCTCTAATGCGACGCAGCGCCTCATCACGGTCAACCACCTGTTTTCCGAGAGTGTGGCCGCAACGTTTCGGCGCGACTTGGTCCTCGATCATAACACAGCCAAAACCGGCCCGTCCATATCCCCGCACGGTCCGTTTAACATTCATCGCATTGCCGTAACCGGTATCGCCATCCCCGATCACCGGGATATTGACCGCATCACAAATATTCCTGCCCTGCTCCACCATCTCGCCATAGGAAATCAAGCCGGTGTCCGGCAGCCCGAGCCGGGCGGCCGAAACAGCAAAGCCACTCATAAAGGTAAGCTTGAAACCAGCCTGTTCGATCAATTTTGCGGAAAGAGCGTCATAGCAGCACGGCATGACGAGAAGTTTACCGGACTTCAGAAGTCTTCTGAGACTGGATGCAGCGGAAGGCATGATTTCAGATCTCGTAAAAAAACTTTTTCTTATTGTCTGCAAACCCTTTACAGGAAAGGAATTTGATCAGATAAGCGTAGACTTCGAAATTGGACAATTTGTCTGGGTTAAAAGAATCAAGGTTCAGGGTTCAGGGTTTAGAGGTTCAGGGTTCAGGGTTCAGGGTTTAGAGGTTTAGAGGTTTAGAAGTGCCCGTTATCTCAAGGGTACCAGCAACCTTGAACCTTAAACCTTAAACGTGACCCCCTTGCAGCAGAATGTCCAGAAAACAGCATCAATTTTACGATAATTTAACGAGGTCTGAATTTATGGAAATATGATTTTTTTATCAATAGCTCTGTCCGGGTTTTCGCGGTAGAGCAAAGCGGTTTTCCCCAGAACATGGACAAGTGTCGAACCGGTCAAACCGGCAAGTTCGGTTGCCGCTTCCTTGCGATCCAGGGGGCTGTTGTCCTGTACCTTGATCTTGATCAATTCATGGGCCAAGAGGACCTGGTTTACCGAGGCAAGCACGGAATCGGAAAGACCTTCCTTGCCAACCATGGCAACTGGCTTAAGATGATGGCCGAGACCGCGCAAATAACTGATCTGGTGACTGGTCAATTGTTTTGTTTTCTTTTTTTTCGTCATGATTGAGTTGGAGGAACCACGAATAGACACAAATGAACACTATTTTTTTATTCGTGGTTATTGATGTTCATTCGTGGTTCAAAAAATATCTATATTTTTTAGATCTAATTGATCAAATTCTTCAAAATTTCAAAACCGCCGATCCAGGTGCCGATCAGACTGCCGAATCCCGGCAGCATGAAGCAGAGAAGGACCCGAAGCAGTTTATTCTTCCACCAGCCTTTTACTGTGGCCATATCCCCAAGAACCTGTTCAAACTCCATGACCACGGGCGGCCTCTTCATGACCTGGACAAAAGCACAGACATAACCGGCTCCGACAATCGGGGTCAAGCTGGTGATGGGAGCGCCGAGAAAAGCGGCAAGGATAGTCAGCGGATGACCAAAGGCAATGAGAGCTCCCAAGGCGGAAGGAATACCGTTGGCCAGTATCCAATAGGTGACATTCTCTCCGGCCACGGTAGAGCCTTTTGTCCAGCCGATCAAGGCAATTGAGGAAATAATCACAACAGGAATGGACCAGCCTAGAAATTTCCAGACCGGTGAAACCGGAGGAATGGTGTTGATCTCAGTCATCTGCTGGCTGTGATCTTCATCCATGATCTTTTTAATCCCGGCTACATGACCGGCACCAACAACAGCGACAATTTTTTCTCCCTGTATTTCCTTGATTTTTTCGGCCAGAAAGATATCCCGCTCGTCGATCAGTACCTGTTTTAATTCGGGCAAGGCTTCACCCAGTTCGTTCATTAATTCGGTGAGGGCATCGGTATCTTTGAGCTCGGTCAACTTTTCTTCACTGATTTCCGTGTTGTCAAAGAGACTGGCCAGCAAATTGGCAAGTAAATAGCCTTTTTTGTAAAAAGATGTCTTTTTCCAGGCCCGACGCATGGTTATTCTTACATCCCGGTCAACGAGGCCAATAGGGATATCAAACTTCTTGGCCGTGTTGGCTGCTTCCAGCAATTCCATACCCGGCTTGACGCCAAGCTGATCCCCCAACCTTTTCTGATACGAGGCCAAAATCAGATTCATCAACAGGGTGCTGAGTTGCTTTCTGCGGATGATCTCTTTCAGGTCAAGGGTTTGCCACCGTTTTTTGCTGGCCAGGGAGTTGTACCTTTTTTCATCCAACTCAATACAGACACAGTCCGGCTTTTCATGTTCAATAATACGGCGAACAAGCTCAACTGATTCTTTGGAAATATGGGCGGTGCCCACCAGGATAATTTCTCTGTCATCCTGGTGGACAATATGAATATCGGAGGAATCCCGTGGATCTGATTCGGTCATTTTTACCTTCTATACCTTCTTTTCTCTCTACCTTCTATACCTTCTTTTTTTTAAAATGTATAGTTGATGCCCAGATTGAGAGCATGGGCGCCGGCGCCATCAAATTCACCATCTATGCCATTATCATTGTTACGAATATTCCGTGATTTCTTATCATAAAAAAGATAGCCAGCGCCTATACTTAATTTTTCACTGTACTGGTAGCGGCCGCCAATGGAGTAAAGCTTGGCATCGGAATCAGGCATCTCAAAATTGAGATTTCTTTCCGGTACCGGATTTGAGTCAATGGCAAAACCACACATGGCGGTGAACCTGTCGGTGCAGCGGTGCGTAATACCGATGCGGTAGGTATCACTGTTCCGCCAGTCTTTCTCAGACGGCCGGTCAAATGCCTGAAATGGATGGCCGGCAAAATCAAAATCCTGATCATATTCAAAATCAAGATGATCATATTTTGACCAGAAGGTGCGGTCCCAGGCGAGTTCAACCGTTGTCTTATCAAAAAAGGTGTATGAGGTGCCGATGGCGACAACCGCCGGCACCGGTACCGAAACCCTTCCCGTATCTCTGTAGTCAGGCACAATAGGATTGCCATTTGCATCATGAAATTTCAATTTAGCATTATCCGCCTTCAGATCAAGATTGACCTTTGAACGGTAAGTGACGCCGATGGCCCAGTTCTCCGTGGGTCGGAGGGACATGGCCAGGTTATAACCGATTTCCTTGGCATCCCCGTCCAGATCACGGCTTAAAGTCGTACCTGCTGGAAGAGGATAAGGGGGATTTTTGGCTTTGCTTTTCACCGTACCATCTGCGTAAAGAAACCTGAAACCGGCGGCAACCGAAAAACGGTCGCACATTTTATATGAAATGGAGGGATTCAATTCAATGACCTTCAGGGTGAACTCGTCAGTGGATCCTTTGGGGAAGGGTTCGTCCCAGCGTTTTGTCAGCCCGGCCGGATAAGCCAGAGAAAAACCAAATCGAAAATTATTGTAATCTTTGGAAACCATGTGGACTAAAGGCAGAAAAAAATGCTCCGTATCCGAATCCCCGTCAAGCGTTGAAGATCTGTTGTCATCATAATCAATGCTGCGCAGGTTAATATAGGCCAGACTGAGCTCAATTTGACCCGCGTCTTCCTGCCAGCTCATGGCTGCCGGGTTAAAATAGGCGGTATCAGGTCCCATGGTGTGGGCCACATAGGCACCGCCAAGGGCGACGGAGTTGGTGGATTGTTCCGGAATACGGTATCCTGAGCCATAGGCGGTGGAAGCCGCCAGCAAAACACTGAAAGCGGTTAACACTATTTTTTTCTTCATCCTTTCTCCCCTCTCCTCTCTTGTCCCTAATTTGTATACAGATAACGCTTGATCTTATGAGTGGCCGTTTTGATAAAAGGTTCTTTCCTCTCAATCATTTTATGAATCCTTGAATACGCCGGCAGCTGAGCATTCACGCTTTTATGTAATTTTTTAAAAATCTGATCAATATGTTCCTGACGCTGTTGCGGCGTTTTTCTGCGGATCCGCTGGTCAATCAGGTCATAATCGAGATAAACACGGGCCTCAAGGCGGTTATTATTTTCGATGACCAGAGATTCAACAACATGGATATCCGAGTTAATTTTTTCTTCAACGGTCTCGGGAAAAATATTTTCACCGTGGGACAAAACAATAACACTTTTGCTGCGTCCAGTGACCATAAGGTTATTTTGCGGATCCAGTTTGCCCAGATCACCGGTGGCAAGCCAGCCTTGACTGTCAATGGTCTCTTTCGTGGCCTTGGGATTGTTGTAATAACCCTTCATTACATTGGGGCCCCGGGCATGAATTTCACCGATGCCGGTCCGTGAATCCGGATCAACAATTTTAATTTCTACCCCTGGTACGGGTTTACCGGTCGTTCCCACGGCAATGGTGGGATCATTCAGCGGCCCGCCCGAAAGAAGAGGAGAGGTCTCGGTCAGACCGTAACCAAAGAGATATGGAAAACCGGCCTCAAAGAGAAATTTTCCCGTCTCAATATTCATCGGCGCCCCGCCAATGGCAAACAGCTTGAGTCGACCGCCAAAAAAATCAATCAGTTTCCGACCGATCTTTTGATGAATTTTTTTTCGCAGGAAGGGAATTCTGGTGGCCCATTTAAGAAGAATATTGTTCTCAATAGCTGCTAAAACACGTTTTTTATAAATTTTTTCCATTACCATGGGCACCACGCACATGACTTCCGGTTTTTCTTTCCGGCAGATTCGTTCCAGAATCGTCGGAGTCGGCGACTTGCCTGCATAAACAACGCGGGCACCATTCAAGAACGGCAGCAGGAAACCAATGGTAAACTCATAAGTATGGGACATGGGCAGGATGGAGAGAAATGTCCATTCCTTGCGGGCATCAAAGAGCTGATTTGCCGAACTGACATTGGCATAAAGATTGGCGTGACGCAGCATCACCGCCTTTGAATGCCCTGAAGTCCCCGAGGTGTAAATGATTGAAGCCAGATCATCCCCGGATACAGCTCGAACGGTTTTAATTTTTTCTCTTTTCTCTGCCGAAAGTGTCTCGCCTCTGTTCAGGAAGGTGTCAAAGGTCTCCACCAGATCAAGTTGAACAGCCGGCAAGGTGTTGTCCAAAGTGATAATTTTTTTAAGATGATGGTCGGCAAGTTCATAAATTTTCTCAATCTGCCGCCGGGTAACAAAAAGCATCTTCACATGGGCATCAATAAGAATATGACGGACATCGGACTCGAGAAAATCAGGCAAAATCGGCACGGCGATCGCGCCCAGCCGAACAATGGCAAAATAGGCAATAGCCCAGTTCGGCGAATTTTCGGCTAAGATAGCCACCTTGTCTTTCGCACGGATTCCGGCTGCCCGCAAGACCGTTGCCAGCAAGAAAACCTTATCATGAAATTCCCCAAAGGTGATGGATTTTTGAAAAGCCATGGAAAGGGCCGGTCGACTGCTGAACCGCTGGCAGCTTAAGTCAAGGAGACTATTGAGGGTATTTGCTGAATCGTTCTTTTTTTTCATTGCTGTGCTGGCGGCTCAATTTTCTTATCTTGCTGGGCCGATGGGGATTCACTTGGTTTAAAGAGCCGGCCAAGTGTTGTAAAAACTATCTTGATAAATTTCCAAAGTTTTGGCAGCAGCCAGACCATCAGGACGATGAAAAAAAGAAGCAGAACAAGAAAAAGAACTGGATTCTGCACAGCAAGCCAGATACCACCAAAAACAGTTATATCCTCGGCAACGGAGACGAGCCAGTTACTGAAAGGTTCAGGAGAGGTGTTGATCATCACCCGACTTCCGGACTTAAAGGCATGAGTAGAGGCGGCAAGCCCACCGCCAACTATAGCAGCACTGATGGTCATGGCCTGATTGACGTCCCCAACCGCCCCGGCAGCCAACATGGCTCCGGCCGGAATACGGATAAAGGTATGGATGGAGTCCCAGCCGGTATCTACGCCAGGCATTTTGTCGGCCACGAATTCGACAATAAACATCAAGGTCGCGGCGCCTATAACCAGTGGATTGGCCAGAATCTGCAGCTCCGGTGGCAGAGTCATATTCCCGGTTACCGACAGAATACCAAGCATCATCAATGTGGCATAGAGATTAATCCCGCTGGCCCAGGCCGCCCCCATACTCAGCGCCAGGGTATTTGAGATTTGATTCAGTTCATCCATAGATTCATCACTAATAGGTATTTAGGCTGAAGGCTGAAAGAATTAACATTAAAACGACTTCACCCAGGCACAAAAAAACCTTCTCCTCTCTTTTCCTGCAATATTAAAGTTATTCTATTGAATTTAAAGAGATAATGCAATAGACAAAGTAAACATTCGGGTTGGAGTTAAATCAGTGCTAAAGCCAATAAATGGTTGGCTAATCGCATTTTCATCCTTTACAAACGCTCAAAATGCCAGCTCAGAGGCCGTCCGTTACTGTAGGGCATGTGGCCGTGAAAAACACGGGGATCGGAATCAAAAATCAGCGGTAAAAAAAAACGGTCACCCTCCCACATGGGAAGCGTATCAAGGCTTAAAATAGAATGCCAGGCCAAGGTCCCTTCGCTATTCTCTCTGAAGGGAGTGCCGCTGAAAAGGTCGATTCGGAAAATAAATCCCAGCCAGTCCTCTCCATTGGAACCAAAATTACTCCAGTTGATGGTGCCGCGCAGAACAAAATCTTGGCATTCTATTCCTGCCTCTTCCCTGATTTCCCGCCTCATACAGCTGACCACATCCTCATCCGGCCGCATTTTACCGCCAAGACCATTATATTTGCCAAGATGCTGATCATCTTCACGCCTGTTTCGGTGAACCAGCAGAGTTTCCTTTCGATCTGGAGACAGGATGTAGCCAAGAGTACCGATAATCGGAGTGTAAGGTGACATCTCACCTCATTACCATTCCTTCCTGTACGCGTAAACAATAATTATTTTACTCCCTCAACAAGATGATTGACAACAGCATAGAAAAATTTGTATCACATATATGGAGATATATGATGGAAAAAATTAAAATTTCAGTTAGCAATGAAAATATGATCGCCCTTCACTGTCCTTTTTGCGGGATGGTGAAACAGGTTTCCGTAGCCAGGTTCAAGGACGAAAATCATACTCTTAAGGTTCGTTGCTCTTGTCGAAAAATGTTGACGGTTGATCTTAATTTCCGGCAAAAATACCGAAAATTGACGAATCTTCGCGCCGAATATATCAATCTCACCCATAAACAGGAAAATAATCGGGGCCTTGAGCAACTCCAGGCGCATCACTGCCAGATCGTTAATATTTCATTAACCGGGCTCGGCCTTCTTGTTTTTTCCGGCCATGGAGTTAAACAGGGGGATCGACTCAGAGTTCGCTTCACCCTTGATGACAAAAAGAAGTCCGAAATAGAACGTAAACTTATTGTCCGGGTGGTCAGGAAAGATTATATCGGCTGCGAATTCATAAATGATGGTTATCATACTTATGATAAAGTTTTAGGTTTTTATCTGTTGCCGTAAGGAGGCAAATAAAAATAAGTTGTACAGATAGCGCCGATAATCTGTATGCTGGATTATCTTGCCTCCCTCATCTATGGCCTGCAAAATTGATCTAGGGTTTGCTGGCCCGATCTCTTACCCCTGCTTCCTTTTACGCTCTGTGGCATGTTTGCCGGTTTTCTCGAAGAAAAAGTTCACCTGACAATCAGCCGGTCCAATTTTATCCGGCTGGTCAGTTTTATTTTACTGTTCAGCGGCATGGTCCTGCTGCTGAAGGTTCTAAAATCGTAACTATTCAGCAGATAAGCACCCTACACAACAGGGCATAAACTACGACTTCGAGGCAACCACGTGAAGATCCCGGCCTCATATTTAAAAAGATGTTTCACATGGCATGTTTTAACCATGATTTCGACTGTAGGGGCAACCCTTGTGGTTACCCTTCTTTTTTTATAATATCACGCAGGGAAAGGGTACCCACAAGGGGCACCCCTACGGTTCATGACTATTTTAACTACCATAGGGGTTCAACGAATATTTACGAAAATTATTCCTCAATTTGTTGTTTAAACGTTGTTTTCATTGCATGATCACCATAACTGTTACTTTGCTGAATAGTTACCTAAAATCATGACCTCTTCGACTGTACAAAAAGAACTGAAAGCCGCCCGCCACCGGGCCGCTTTTTCGGTGGTGCTGAACATCTGTCTGGCCGTGGGCAAGGGGTTAGCGGGTGTGGCGGCCAACAGTACGGCCCTGATCGGTGATGCCATCCACTCAGCCACGGATGTGCTGGCCTCGGCCGCAGCCCTTGTAGGACTCTGGGTTGCGGGACGGAAACATCCTTCCTTTCCCTATGGGCTTTACAAGGCAGAAACCATTGCCACGCTGGTTACCTCAATTCTGATTATTGTCGCCGCCTACGAGATTGGCCGTCAGGCTCTGTTTGGCCCGGAACGACTACCGGACGTTGCCCTGGCCCTGCCGGTGGCCCTGATTTCCCTGCTAATTGCTTTTTCCTTTGGCATATATCAACTTCGGGCCGGCAAAAGACTGAACTCACCGGCGTTGGCGTCGGCTATCAACGCCGGTGAGTTCAGTCTTTTGCCGGCCCGAAGTTGATATATGCCAAAGGAAAAAGCAATTAG
>JAGHCC010000246.1 GCA_021160685.1 Desulfobulbaceae bacterium
GCCAGAAATACATCTGGCCAGTACCACTGTGCCGCCAGAGCAAGTCGGCGGTGCCGTCGGCATTGAAGTCAGCCGGGCCGTAGAGATCATAATTGCTCAGGTCGGCTGAACCAATATCCAGCTCGCTGGCAAAACCGCCGGCATCTATGAACCAGATTTTCATCTCGTTGGTGGTTTCGTTGATCCAGAGGATATCGGCATAGCCGTCGCCATCGAAATCACCGGGACCGAAGACCGTCCAGGTAGTATCGGTTTCGGTGCCGGGGTCAAGGCTGCCGCTTTTCCCGGTTGCATCCATCAGCCAGACGGCCGTTTCACCAGTACGGTCATTGGACCAGAGGATGTCGGAAGAATCGTCAGCGTTGAAGTCAGTGGCAGGAGTTGAACAGTCCAGCGTGCTGCCGTCATACTGAGGATTGTAGGTGAAATGCAGAAAATAGTGCATTTTTAAAAAATTCACATTCCCATGACACCCAACATATTGGCAACCGGTATCTCTGGAAAACACACGTGCCGGATCAAGCAATATATTGATTACTGGTAACAGCAGGAAAACCGCGGCAAAAACCAGAAGTAATATGGTGATGAAACGGTATTTTGCTCGTCTCTTCTGTTTCATTGCTTAAAATTTGATGAACTTGCAACACTCAAAAAATGTTCCGAAAATCGATATAGCATAACAGCTCATGATTTAGGGTTACTGGGTAATACTAACAAGCCATTTTCATCTAAGGCCCTCGAAGATATCTTCAAGATAGACTCTACTGTGTAAGGTTTTTCCAGGTCTTTTAAATTTTGTGCATGTATCATCAGTTCTTTTGCTATCAATAATCGCATAAGGCATTATCAGAAAAAAGACTATACAGGTATTATTGGAACTAAAAGCCACATATATTCGCATGATTGAACATAAACCATTACCAGCGCCATAAATAGTACAATCACAGAAAGGGTTGCATTATACTTGGTTGCGATAGAAATACCCGCAAATATCAATGATAAGACAGTCACTGCAGCGATGAGCATCATACTACCGTCAATAAATCTCAGATTAATATTGGGTAGGCGCCAGGAAAATATCGTCATAAACCACTTTCCCTTTAATGTATTCGGGGATTCGGCCAATCATCACGACCACTTCTTTATCTTGTTTAAGGTTTAAAGTGCCCCAGAGAAAAGTCCAGTCATGATTCCCTTCCAGTTTCTCCGTACTCCAAGAGCCATTTTCCCAGCCTTCGACGGAAGAGACGTTTATGTAGGCTTTTCCTGACAGGTCTTGCGTTTTCAGATAACCTCCAAACAGGTAATTCCCTTTTTTCAGCTTAAGCTTTTGATATTCGAGCCAAAAATTCTTGCGGTTTATGTTGTTTCTATTGAACTCAGCGGCTGTCTTGTCTGTTCTGCCCGGGCTGACCAGATACTTGTCATCAATAGTCTTATTGCTGGCGTTCAATTCATTCAGCAAATTCCCAGCTTCTCGAAAGTTAGCCATGATGTAGGCGATTACTGGGTCCAGTTCCTTAAGTCTATTAGCGTTGTAGTAACATTTGAGTTTAGGAAAGATTTTTTTCCAGACTTTGAATGATTTTTTCTCTTTGTAGTAGCCAACTAATTGGGTGTATAGGTCTTTTAATCCCTGAACGTTGCCTTTTTCTAGATATAAATCCTTTAAGTTGATGGCAAGCTGCTTGTAATAAGGATGGTCGTTTACGACTTTTTCATAGTTGGCAATTTTTTCATCCAAGGTAAGTTCCCCAACCTCGTTTCTCTTCCAACAAGAATACTGCTTTTCATTCACCGCTAAGGTATAGCGGTCCTTAAACCGATCATCTGCGGTTAGGAAAGCGACCCGTTCAGGATAAAGAAACAGCGCATGCTCCGGCAATTTGTCCAGCACGTAACTTAAGATAGTCTCCTTGGTGATCCCTTTGCTCTTATGATAATAAAATCTTGCGGTTTCCTTGGTAACCAACCCCCACCAATCGATAATAAAACTGTCGGAGTCGATGTAGGAGGGGAAACCGATGTCGGTCATCAGAACAGAGGCTCCCGGGCGCGCGTTTTTCAGCAGGTAATCGGTAAATCCAAGCAAAGGTCCCTCATAGCCCCTGTTAACGGCTCTGGGAGTGAAGATGGAATGTTCCTTATAGGTTATTTTATGCAACCACCTAGTATAAAAAGCAAAGGAATAGGAACCGTAAGAGAAAGAAGCATAGACAAACAAAAAAATGAATACCAATTTAAACGGTTTTATTAGTTTAACGAAGGGAATATTTTCTAGTTCTTTGTAAATGATGTTAATCGCTAGGCAGTAGCTGGCAATAAACAAGGTAAGGACGGGTGCGAAAAAGCGAAAATTAGGCATCCAGTCTCCGTTGAACTTATAGGTGAAAGTCGTCTGGATAATAATCGCGATAAGAAAAGGTGCCAGTTTTTTCAAGTTAATATAACTGGCGGTGAGAGGAACAACTACCAGCAGTAAGATGCTCCAGACGTTGTCGAAGAAAAAATAGCCTAGGTATTTCAATCCTCTGGTAATATAATAGGAACCTTTGGATTTGGCGTAATAGGTGTTGGGGAAAATGTCATGATAATAAAACC
>JAGHCC010000366.1 GCA_021160685.1 Desulfobulbaceae bacterium
GTAATCTTCTGGCCGGTATTGTTCCCCGGTATTTTTTTTCAAATGACCGGGTCTGGGGAAATGAGCCCGCGTTTTTCTTTTTCTCCCGGACGGGCTCCTGCCTGTCTGGCGCAGCGCTCCGGCAGCCGGCGCAGGAGTCCTGTTTCCGTCTCTCTTTTGCCGGGCTCCCGGTTTTCCATTTATAAATATGAACAAAAGGGCTTTTGCCATTGCCGCCGCTGGATTTTGATATTTCCAGACAATACCCTTTTTCCCGGGCGCTCAGATAATTATTAAGATTTTCATAGGCCTGCTGAAGCGAATGAAACATGACAACGTGACGACGACGGGCAATTTCACCCCAGCCAATACAGCGGTCCGGATGGGTCTCCAGCACTCTCTTGCGATAGGCTCTCTTGACTCCCGACTTCTGCAGATAACCTAAGAATTTCCTGGAAACTGTCAGATCAGGGCCAAAAATAATTTTGCAGGCGCGATACAGTTCATGTTCAGCAACAACGGTCATATCAATCTTGCTTTTCGACAATCAAATTTAAACTTAGGGACGGAAATTAAATAGCTTGAGATCCCAAATCACTTTACAGGATGCCACATGGTTGAAAAAGATACCATTTGAAGTTACAATATCACATAACTTATTAATTTGTTAGAAAATTTTTCTCCGAAATCATGCCAAATCACGAATATTTCATGGAAATCGCCCTGGAAGAGGCAAAAAAAGCCCTTGCCGCCAATGAATTCCCTGTGGGCTGCGTCATGGCCTTTGATGATCAAATCGTGGCCAGGGGAAAAAGAGAACACAGCCGGACCCTGACCAGGGATGGTATCTCTCTTGGCGCTAACGAACTTGATCATGCCGAAATCATGGCCCTGCGTCATCTTGTGGCCACTCAACCTGAAATTGACCACAGCCGGGTGACTGTTTACTGCACCATGGAACCCTGCCTGATGTGCTTCGGGGCTCTGCTTCTCAGCAACATCCATACCATTGTTTACGCTTACGAAGATGCCATGGGCGGCGGCACATCCCTGCCACTTGCCCATCTGACACCTCTCTACCGGGAGATGAAGGTCTCAATTGTCCCGCATATTCTCCGTGATGAAAGTCTCCTCCTTTTCAAAGAGTTTTTCCTTAATCCGGAAAACAGCTACTGGCGGAACAGTTTTCTTGCCGACTATACTCTTTCCCAAAAATAAATCATAAACAGTTACACTACGGAGTTAAGGGTAGATTATAGCCCTACCTGAACAGTTACCATGAACCAACCAAAAATAAAAACCCTGGGATTCAAGGCCGGGGAACGAAATGTTTTTTTTCACCTGCTGACGGCGTGCAATCTCTCCTGCTGCCACTGCTACATCAATCCCGAACAACACGGAAAAAGCAGTGTTTCAAAGGAAACCATGCTTGACTGGCTCAAGCTCTTTGCTGCCCCGGACAAAAAAACAAATGTGATCTTTCTGGGCGGCGAACCCACCATGCATCCAGATCTGGCCCTTGGCATTAAAACAGCCCGCAAGCTGGGATACCAATCCATCACCGTGGATACCAACGGCTATCTGTTCCATGATCTGCTCGCCAACATCTCACCCCGGGACGCAGTGATCAGCTTCAGCCTGGACGGCCCGGATCCCGAGATCAATGATCCCATTCGCGGCCACGACGTCTTTCGCGTCTGCACCGACAATCTCAAAAGGGCAATCAGCCTTGGATTTGACGTCAGCGTCATCTACACGGTAAGCCGAATGAACATTGACCACCTGCACCGCATGGCGCCCCTGCTCAAAAGCCTTAAAGTCAAACGTTTTTTTATCCAGGTCATCGGCATCCGGGGCAAATCAGCTTCCTCTGAAGACGATCTGCAACTTACCCCCGAAGAATGGCTGTCAGTGATCCCCCAGGCGGCGGCAGATGCCGCCAAACTGGGTATTCAGGTCGTTTACCCCAAGGTCTTTTTAGACAGAGACGAAACCTTTTCCTGCGGCGGTAAGGAGGCGGAAAATTACTTTATTTTCCCTAACGGCAGGGTATACCGGTGCCCGCTCTGCGAGGACTTCCCGATCAATGCATTACGGATTGAAAACAACAAGCTGATCAGAAACGAAGGTTTGACCGAAGACCGTTTCTTTGAACTGAACATCCCCGAGGGCTGCGTGATGAACAAACTGCTGCAACCCGGCAATATCGGCTATGACACCCACGGCAATCCTCTTCACCGCATTTCCTGCTGTCTGATCAAGCAGGAAATGAAAAATAAACAATCGTAAAAACGTAACCGTTCACCAAGGGCACGAATTTCGGTCAATTACATAACTGTAAGCGGTCTCCAGTGCCTTCGCCGTTCATTCGGAGTCTGCGCTTACCTGGGCCTGCGCAACATACTGGTGCTATGTAAGCAGGGCAAAATGGGCGAAGATGAGGTGCTGGTGAATAGTTACGACTTTTAAAGATCAGAGATTCTGTCCACCTGACAATGCTATGCGGCATGCTCAATATAAGCCCGAAGAGCAGCATTAATTTTTGATTGATACCCTTTTCCTTGTTTCTTGAAAAACTCAATAATATCGGCATCAAGCCGAATAGAGATAGCTTTCTTTTCCGCTGGCATTCTCACCTCAGCATCAGCCCAAAATTCACTTGTCGTCTCTGGGATGTCTGAAAAATTTATCTTTTTAGAGGTGGTAGATTTTTTTATAGTAGATGTTTGTTTCATTTTTGGTCACCCTCGCTGAAATTAATCGCACAGTATCTTCTTCCTCGGTGTAGACCAGAACAACTGTTGTCCCATCCCAATCACCTAACGCTACCCAACGGATTTCTCCATAATCTTTCCGGTCATCAATCCGTGCCACCATTGGTTTATCAAAAACTTTTCGCAATTCTTAAAAATCAATTTCGTGATCTCGAATATTTGTTTTTCTCTTTTTTTCGTCCCAGTCAAATTGCATACCTCAGTATATACATTTGTATATACAAAGTCAATTCCCCCGGCCATCATCACAAAACAACACTTGTTGCCTTCAAAAAAGGTGCTTACGGTTCTGCACCCAACAACTCAAGTGTCTCTGTGGTTAATTTTTAGTTTTTACGAGATCATCAAAGTTAACAACATTGACCATAAAAATTCAGCCAAAAATGCGGATGACACCAATACCAGCCTCATAGAGGCAGAACAGGGGGCAGGAGAGAAGAACGGCGGAAAGCGGATCGCCGGCGGCAAGAAGAAAGGCAAGAACAACAATAAGCAGATAAAAATATTTTCTTTGACTGCTGAAATATCCCCGTGCCACCAGGCCGACCCTGGTTGCCATCACCATTAGAAAGGGAATCTCAAAGGCCAGGCCAAAGGCCAGCGAGGTTCGGACAACAAAAGTAAGGTAAGATCCGAGCCTGGGCAGAGGCTCAAGCCCATCCCTGGTAAAACTCATCAAAAACTCAAGCAGCTCAGGCATGACGGCAAAATAGGCAAAAAATACCCCGCCGCCAAAAAGCAAGGTGGCCCAGAAAACCACATTACGACCAACCTTCTTTTCCCACGGATGCAGCCCGGGTGCCATAAACATCCAGGCTTGATAAAGCAGCACCGGAAAGCTTGCAATCAGCCCCGCCAGGAGCGAAAGCTTGATATAACTGACAAAGGCCTCGGTGAGATTAGTATAGACGAGTTTGGACAGAGCCGGATGGGCCGCAAACAACGGCTTCATGAGAAAATGGGAAATCGGTCTGGAATAGATGTAGGCAACACCGCTGCAGATCACAACTGCGGCAAAAGAGATCACGAGCCGACGGCGAAGTTCCCGCAGATGATCGCTGAGATGATCAACCAGAAAATTCATCAGCTGTTTTTTTGTTTTTCCTGACCACTTTCTTCCTCTTCCTCATTCTCATCCATATCGGCCTTAAGCTCGGTCAGGCTATCAGAAGAAATATCATGAATATTATCTGCGGAACTTTCACTCTCAATTTGCCTGGCCTTGGAATCACCCGGACGTTCAATATCAGCCATTTCTTCCTGAAAATTTTCCTTGAGGGCGTTTGCTGTCTTTTTCAATTCCATCAGATGTTTAGCCATTGTTTTGGCCATTTCCGGCAACTTATCAGGGCCGACAACAATAAGGGCCAAGGCCAAAATCAGGATGAGTTCAGGAAGTCCGATACCGAGCATTTACAGAATCCAAAATAAAAATATTTAATAAAAAAACAAATAAATAAAAAAGACATTACGGCATTTACTTTTCACTGTCAAGATAGCGGGAAACTGCTTCTCCGAAATACTTTATTTCAAATCAAAACCTGACTAATTGACTTTTTCACATCCTTTGACTATTCTCCTGTCCGGTAAAAAAGAACCGTGATCAATGATCACCTTCGCAGTCGGACGAATGAGGAGAGAGTAAAATGGCCAATGTCGTGGTGGTGGGAACCCAGTGGGGAGATGAAGGAAAAGGTAAAATTGTAGACCTGCTGACCCGGTATGCGGATTATGTTGTTCGCTTCCAGGGCGGAAATAATGCCGGTCACACCTTGGTCGTGGAAGGGAAAAAGTTTGTCTTTCACCTGATTCCGTCCGGCATCCTGTATGAGGACAAACAGTGCCTCATCGGCAATGGCGTGGTGCTTGATCCCGGCGTTCTGCTGGACGAGATGGACGAACTGGCCGACAACGACCTGCCGGTCACACCGGACAGACTCACCATCAGTGAACGTGCCCACCTGATCATGCCCTACCATCAGCGCCTTGATCTCGGCAGCGAAGCGACAAAAAAACAAGGCGCTAAAATCGGCACCACCGGCCGTGGCATCGGCCCCTGTTACGGCGACAAGATTCTCCGCTCCGGTATCAAAATCGGCGACCTGCTGGATGACGATCTCTTCCGGGATAAACTCCGCCAGAATATTGATGAAAAAAATCGGATCTTAACGGAGTACTATGGTCAGGACCCACTGTCCTTTGATAAAATTTACGGACAGTTCCAAAAATATACGGAAAAACTGGCGCCGTTTATCGGCAATGTCTCGGTTATCCTCGACCAGGGCCGCAAAGCCGGCAAAAACATTCTCTTCGAAGGCGCCCAGGGAACACAACTGGACATTGACCACGGAACATACCCCTTTGTCACCTCATCAAATACCGTATCCGGCAATGCCTGCATCGGTTCGGGCTTCGGCCCCTCTCACATCGACAGCGTTATCGGCATCCTGAAGGCCTATACAACCCGCGTGGGCGAAGGCCCTTTTCCCACTGAACTTTTTGACGAGACCGGGGAGACAATCCAGAAAAAAGGTGGGGAATTCGGCGCCACCACCGGCAGGAAACGGCGTTGCGGCTGGCTTGACAACGTGGTTGCCAGCGAGTCCGTGCGCTTAAACGGTATTACCGGCCTGGCCATCACAAAACTCGACGTTCTGAGCGGCCACGATACCCTGAAAATCGCCACTTCCTATGAGGCAGACGGCAAAACCTATACCGCCATGCCCGGCAATATCAGAACAACCCAGAAACTGAAACCGGTTTACGAGGAAATCCCCGGCTGGCAGGAAGACATTTCCGGAGTGAGAAGCGTTGACGATCTGCCGGCGGCAGCTCGTGACTATGTAAAAAGGATCGAAGACCTCACCGAAACTCCGACCGCCATCCTGTCCGTGGGACCGGATCGGGCTGAAACCATTCTGTTGAAAAATCCTTTCGAGAAGTAAAAGCAAGCCAACCATTGAAATTTATCTCTCACAGAGACACAGAGACCACAGAGGTATTCATTTTTTCTCTGTAAGCTCTGCGTCTCTGTGAAAAAATAAAAAATCTACATTTTTTGAACAGATTGCGCACCGGCCAGGATATCGGCCATGTCCACGGCAATGTGAACCAGCATGTTGGGAACAGCGGGTGCGGATTCAGATGACCTGATGGGAGGAACGGAAAAACAGGAAGACAGCCTGTGAAGAAAACTCGTATCAGGATAATCCATACGTTGATCCAGGGTCTGCTCAATGTACCAGACCGTATCTCCGCTCCGGACGTCCAGCAGCCGAACGGAAACATCAACCCTGGCCCCGCCCAGCCGCGTTCCCGCCAGCATGTAATTGATTTTCCCGGCCAGGACCAAATCCGTTCCGGCCTGTCTGCCAAGACTCACAGCTTCATCCCGAGAGCCATAGGGAAGAGCAACAAGTTTGATCATTTTAAAGGCCTGTTTTCCGAGCAGGACATCTCTGAACAACGCCGCTGTGCTGCTTCCCTGTTTTGAATCCACATTGGCCGGTACATGAAAGGGCAGAACTGTAACCGTCCTCATCTCCCCGTCTTCCAC
>JAGHCC010000355.1 GCA_021160685.1 Desulfobulbaceae bacterium
CCTTTAACCCTGGCCCACGGCGCCGTTGAGGGCCTCATGAAAAATGTCCGGCTGGTAAATCGCCGTAGTGAAGACGGGACTGCCATCGGCGACGGGATCGCTCTTGCCGCAGCCCGGTTGAAAACCGCCGAGGAGGCCCTGGCAACGCAGGCCGATGATAAAAAAAATGCGGATCAGTATGAGATCAAGAGTAAAATCATCATCCTGCTCACCGACGGGGCCAACAACAGCGGCAGCCTGTCACCGGTCGAGGCTGCGGAACTGGCCAAGAAGTGGAACATTAAAATCTATACCATCGGCATTGGCCGGGCTATACATGATGCGGCAAACCAGGGATTTTTCGCGCGCCTGACTGGAAGGCAGCCGCAGGTGGACTCCCGAACCCTGCAATTGCTGGCAGAAAACACAGGTGGAATTTTCCGGATGGCCGATGACGGGGACTCCCTGCGGGCTATTTATGAAGAAATCGACCGCCTTGAAACCAGTGAGATCGAAAGCGTCCGTTATGTGGACTACAAAGAATATTTTCCACCCTTTGCTTTGATCGCTCTTGGCCTGCTGGTGCTGGAAAGCGTGCTGAAGTGTACCTGGCTGAGAAAGGTTCCGTGATGGCTGAAAATTATACCACAGAGCCACAAAATCCACGAAATGACACGAAAAAAGAACTACTTTTAGTGTTTTTAGTGGATTTCGTGGCAAAATAATCCAATGGAAAGTATCCGTTTTTTCAATATAGAGATGCTGCATCTCCTCTGGCTTATGCCCCTGCTCATTTTCCTTTTCTGGTATGGCGCCGTAAAAAGAAAACAACAGCTGGCTGCCTTTATCAGGCCGGCGATTCAGCCAAAAATCAGGATCTCGTCACATCCACTGAATCGAACATGGAAGGTTGTACTGCTCCTTGCTGCTGTGGCGCTGATCGTTACCGCCCTGTCCAGGCCCGCCTGGAACCTCAAGGAAACCACCGTGAAACGGGCCGGACGGGATGTTGTCTTTCTCCTTGATGTGTCCCGGAGTATGCTGGCCAGGGATCTAAGGCCCAACCGTCTGGAACGGGCCAAGCTGGCCATTTCCGACTGTGTTAAACGGCTGCAGGGTGACAGGGTGGCCCTAGTGGTTTTTGCCGGCGCCACAACAGTGCGCTGTCCCCTGACCCTGGATTACGGATTTTTTCAGATGATGCTGGATAGTTTAGGCACAGAGAGCACAAATCGTGGCGGCACCATGGTCGGTGATGCCATCCGCACGACCCTTGATCAGGTTCTTGACGACCAGGAAAAACAGTTCAAGGACATCATCCTCATTACCGACGGCGAGGACCATGAAAGTTTTCCTGTCCAGGCGGCGGAGACGGCCGGCAAGCAGGGTGTGCGCCTGCTGGTGATCGGTCTTGGTGATGAAAATGAAGGCGCGCGGATTCCGCTTGTTGACGAAAACGGCCGGACTTCTTTTTTGACCTACCAGGGACAGGAGGTCTGGACCCGGCTTGATGCCGCCACTCTCAGGCAGATGGCCCTGGCCACGCCCGGTGGCAGATATCTGCCGGTTGCCACCGGCTCAATAGATCTCGGCGATGTGTACATGGATCTTGTGGCCGGCGCCGAAAAAAAAGAGCTTGAAACACGAATCATCAAACAGTACGAGGAAAAATTTCAGATTTTCCTGGGTCTGGCTATTCTACTACTGACGGTTGAAGCTTTGCTAGCGAACAGAAAAATGAAAGTTAATATCTCACAGAGGCGCAGAGACGCAGAGAAAAAAACTCTGTGAACTCTGTGCCTCTGCGAGAAACTTTCATACAAATAATCCCAAATCCGAAATCAAAAATCACAATGACCGGCCAAAGCATAATTATTCTCCTGCTTCTCATTTCCCTTCCAGGGTCCGGGCTAGCTGCGTCCCTACGCACCATGGTGGAAGAAGGCAATAAAGCCTATGAAGAGGCCCGTTACGATGACGCCCTGGCCAGCTACGATCAGGCGGCGAAAAAAGATCCGGACCAGCCTCAAGCCTATTTTAACCGGGGAAATGCACTCTACCGCCAGGAAAAATTCAGCCAGGCCATATCAGCCTATGAACAGGCGGCCGCAAAAAGCAGGGACAATAAATTAACGGCCAAAAGTCATTATAACTCCGGCAATGCCGCCTTTAGCCAGGCCCAGTCGGAACAGGATATGCCTCAAAGTCTGGAAGTGCTGCAAACAAGTATCAACAGCTTTGAGCAGGCCTTAAAGCTTGACCCGTCTCAAACCGATGCGGCCAGAAACCTTGAGATTGCCAGACTGACCCTGCAACAGAAAAAAGAACAGCTCCAAGAGCAACAGCAAAAGGATCAGGAGCAGAAACAGGCAAAAGAAAAAATGAAAAAAGACCTGGAAAAAATGATCCAGGAGCAGCAGGAACAGGCTGCGGAAAATAAAGAGGCTGAGCCGGATCAGGAGAAACAGAATCAGGAAATGGCTGACCGCCAGCAGGAACTGCGGCAGCAGGCTGAAGAAATGAAACAACAGCTTGAGCAGCATGACACCACGTCAAATGACGGTAAGGAGCAGGAGCATCTGCAGGAGGCCATCGATAAACAGCTTGATGCTGAGGAGCAACTCAAGAAAAATAATCCCGGCGAGGCATCAGAAAGCCAGGAAAAGGCGGCGGAAAATCTTCAGCAGGCCCTTGACAGCTTAAACGACAAGGAGCAAAATGACCCGCAGTCCCATAAGAAGCAGGGCGGCAAAGATCAGGATCAGGAGAAAAAAGAACAACCCAGCTCCCAGGATAAAAAAGAAAAAAAACAGTCTCCGGAGCAAAGCGCGTCGGACAAAAAATCAGAGGAATCAGCCGCTGAAGGATCTCCGCAAGAATTAGACGAGGCACAGGCCGCGCCCGACCAGACAGCCCAAGATATTCTTAATATGGAAAAGAAACTTCAAAAATTGCGGCAACAGCAGATGTCCCGTGGCCGGCAAACCGTGGACAAGGATTGGTAATGCAAATCAAATCCACATTAATTGGCCTTATTTTGGTCAACATCATCCTCGTGCTGAATTTCTCTGCTTATGGATCAGAGATCAGCGTCGAGATGGTGGTGGAACGACAGGACGCCTTTGTCGGTGAAGCTATCCCCATGCAGATTCAGGTTAACGGCCATAATTCGCCGGATAAGCCGAGCCTTTCCAACATTGCCGACTTCACCGTCCAGTTTCGCGGCGGCCGGCAGAACAGCAGCACATCCATAACCAACATCAATGGCAAGTGGAGCAGAATTAGCAAACACGGCTTTATCTTTAATTATATTCTCACACCAAAACGGGCCGGACAATTGATCTTTCCGCCGGTGAGCCTCACCCTCGACGGCAAAGTCTATACGACCCGTCCCCTAACAATTTCCGCCAAAGAACCTGAAGAAACCGATGATTTCAAACTCCGTTTAAATCTCAGTCAGGGTAAATGTTATGTGGGTGAGCCCGTTACCCTGACCACAACTTGGTATATCGGCAAGGATGTCAAAAAATTTGAATTCATCCTGCCGCTTCTTGATGATCCCCGTTTTGAGGTGGTCAATTCGATTCCCGCTCCCCAGGGGATAAATTCACAGGACGAGTTTGAAATTACTCTGGGCGATGCCACGGTCATTGCCCGACGCTCCAAGGGCCAGCTTGATGGCAAATCATACACTACCCTGATCTTTCAACAGATTGTTATTCCGCGACAAAACGGCGATTTGACTCTTCCCCAAGCCACTGTAGGCTGCCTGGCCCTGAGCGGTTATAGCAGACAGAGGCAGCGAAATCGCTCCGGATCTTTTGGGAAGAACGACTTTTTTAATGACTTTTTCAACCAGGGCGCGCAAAAAATATACGAAACAGTCATCACGCCGTCAAACAAACCGCGCCTTACGGTTGCCCCCCTGCCCGAGGCCGGCCGGCCGGAAAATTTCAACGGCCCGGTGGGCGAATTCACAATCTCAGCCCAGGCCGCACCGACCCAGGTCAATGTCGGCGATCCTATCACTTTGACCCTCACCGTTACCGGTCCCCTGGTGAACAAGGTCAAGTTGCCGGATCTTCATCATCTTGGTGAAACCGGTTTTAAGATTCCGGAGGAAATTTCGCCGGGTGAAAGCACAGGACAGAGTAAGACCTTTATCCAGACCATCCGGGCCAGAAATGATCAGGTCAGGGAAATCCCTGCCATTCATCTCAGTTATTTTAATCCCCGCACTAAAAAATATGAAACAGCCCGCAGCTCTGCCATTACCCTGTCTGTTCAGCCGACCAGGATCATTACAGCCCAGGATGCTGAAGGCGCCGCCCAGGTGATGAAAAGAAAAATCAAGTCCATTGAGGCCGGGATCAACTTTAACTATGATGATGCCACAGTCCTTGTTTCACAAGAAGCAAAGCAAACATCTTCAGTGTCTACCTGGCTCATTCTGGCTGCGCCGCCCGGCTGCTTTGCGGTTCTTTTCCTCTCCTCGTTTTTGATGCGCCGCCGGAAAAAGAATCCGGCAGCCCTCAGGGCGCAACAGGCTTTCGCAGAATTCAATAAGGAGCTTTCCTCCCTTGAAGGCAGCGGCGAAATGACGGGTCTTGCCATGGCCATTAAAACTTGCCTGGGCCATAAACTGCGGCGGCCGCCCGGCGCATTGACCTTCCTTGATGTTGAACCTCTTCTGAGAAAAAGAGGTCTTGACTCTGAGACGCTGAAAACGCTGGAGGGGATTTTTGATCAATGTGAGGCCTGCCAATACAGCGGCGGAACAATGGCTGGAGAAGAGTTGCACCGCCTGATTCAGCAGACTCGTGCCGTGGCCGAAAAATTGGAAGAAAAACTGTAATGAAACAATCGATTACAGCAATAATCATCTTGCTCTCTATTCTTTTTCCGCTGCTCGCCGGACAGGCCGGGGCTGATCCTCAAACCGGGCGGGAAGAACTTCTCACCCAGGGCGCATCCTTTTTCAGGCAGGCCAATGAAAGCAATGATCCGGAAGAAGCCCGCAGGCTTTACAGCAAGGCTCTGCTGCGCTATGAAAAGTTGAGCCGAGAGATTGAAAACGGCAAACTCTACTATAACATCGGCAATGTCTATTTCCGCCTCGATGATCTGGGCCGGGCCATTGTCAATTACCGGCGGGCCGAACAGCTGATTGCCGATGACCCGAATCTGCGCCAGAACCTGGACTATGCTCTCAGCGAGAGACAGGACAGAATCGAACCCAAACAGGAGGAGGAACTGTTGCGCACGCTTTTCTTCTGGCATTACGATCTGCCGTCTTCCTTGCGCATGAAAATCTTTGCCGGTTTTTATATTTCTTTCTGGCTGTTGGCTGGACTGACCTATGCTAGTCCCCTGGCCATACCGAAATGGCCCTTTATTCTTTCACTTCTTCTGACCGTGTCTCTTGGCGGTTCACTTCTCCTTGACCGCTCGAACCGCACCCTCCCGCGCGGAGTACTTGTCGCG
>JAGHCC010000370.1 GCA_021160685.1 Desulfobulbaceae bacterium
AACTCTGTGTCTGCGAGAGACGTTCAATTAAATTCCTTATTTTGTGATCGCTTATAAAGAGACGAATATGAAAATTCACGAATACCAGGCCAAGAATCTTTTTGGCAAATATAGAATTCCCGTGCCCAAGGGAAATGTTGCTGCTCATGGTGATGAAGCGGTGCGAATTGCGGAAGAATTGTCTGGTTTTCCTGTTGTAGTCAAGGCGCAGATTCATGCAGGAGGGCGCGGCAGGGGAGGAGGCATCAGATTGGCTGCCTCATCCGATGAAGTGAGATTTGTGGCGGATGAGATGATTGGCATGAATCTTATTACCCGTCAGACCGGACCTGCCGGCAGGCTGGTCAAAAAGGTACTGGTGGAAGAAGGTCTGACAATTGTCCAGGAATTTTATTTAAGTATCCTCGTTGATCGCGCATCTGCCGGGATCATGGTTATGGCGAGTTCGGCCGGCGGCGTAAATATTGAGGAGACGGCGGCACGGACACCCGAAAAGATTATTAAGGTTTTCATTAACCCTCTCAGTGGACTTCAGCCCTATCACTGCCGGCAGGCAGGTTTCGGTTTGGGGCTTGAAGGATCTGAACTGAAACAGTTCATGACCCTTCTCGCAAGCCTCTATCGTCTCTTTGTCGACTATGACTGTTCCCTTGTTGAGATTAATCCCCTTGTCGTGACCGCTGACGGTCGGTTGATGGCCCTTGACGCCAAGGTTGATGTGGACAGCAACGCGTTGTTCAGGCAAAAGGATATTGCCTCATTTTTTGATGAAAACGAGGTTGATCCCCTCGAGGCTGAAGCCGAAAAATACCAGTTGAAGTATATCAATCTTGGCGGGACTATTGGTAATCTGGTCAATGGCGCCGGTTTGGCCATGGCCACCATGGATATCATTAAGAAGGCCGGGGCCTCGCCGGCTAATTTCCTGGATGTGGGCGGTGGCGCCAGCTCCGAGATGGTGGAGCATGGGTTAAGGATTATTTTGTGCGATACGCATGTCAAAGGGGTTTTGATTAATATTTTCGGTGGGATCCTCCGTTGTGATGTTCTGGCTGAAGGTGTTGTTCGGGCGGCCGGGAAAACAAAGATTAATGTCCCGGTTGTTATTCGCATGGAAGGCACAAATGTGAAACAAGGGAGGCGGATTCTGGCTGAATCAGGATTGAATTTTATGACCGCAACCGACCTGGGGGACGCGGCTGAAAAGGTGGCTGCTATTGCCGGTAACTGACTTCAGCCTGATGGTTTTTAAATATGAGCATCTTTGTTAATAAAAATAGCCGCTTGCTGGTTCAGGGTATTACCGGGCATGAAGGAAGCTTCCATGCCAGGCAATGCATCAACTACGGGACAAACGTCGTAGCAGGCGTGACGCCGGGCAAGGGCGGTCAATTCATGGATGACGTGCCGGTTTTTAATACGGTGCAGGACGGCGTGGCTGAAACCGGCGCGGATTGTTCCCTGATCTTTGTCCCGCCGGTCTTTGCCGCTGACGCGATTCTTGAGGCAGCAGACAGCGGTATTGAGGTGATCGTGGCCATAACCGAAGGAATTCCGATCATGGATATGCTGAAGGTTCGGAATGGTCTTGCCGGGAAAAAATGCAGGCTGATCGGTCCCAATTGTCCTGGTATCATTACGCCGGGGCAGTTTAAGGCCGGTATCATGCCGGGCCCGATACACAAACCCGGACCCATCGGTGTTATTTCCCGTTCCGGCACCCTGACGTTTGAGGTGGTGAACCAGTTGTCCCTGCGGAATATCGGCCAGAGCACCTGCCTTGGAATCGGCGGTGATCCCGTGGTCGGCACGGATTTTATTGATTGCCTGGCTGCCTTTGAAGAGGATTCCGAGACAAAAGGCATTGTTATGGTGGGTGAGATTGGTGGGTCGGCCGAGGAAGAGGCGGCAGCTTTTGTCCGAGACAGCATGACAAAGCCTGTGGTCGGCTTTGTTGCCGGTCTGACCGCGCCGCCGGGCAGGAGAATGGGCCATGCCGGGGCAATTGTCAGCGGTGGCAGTGGAACGGCCGAGTCAAAGATTGAGGTGATGAAAGAATGCGGCCTTCATGTTTGCGAGGATTTAGGGCGGCTGGGTGAATTCTGCGAGGAAGTTTTTAAATAAAAGTTTTTAGTCAGGAAACCCACAGAAGGCTCAATTTTTTTGTGTGTTTTATGTGGATTTCGTGGCCCAATCAGGAAAACAGGATGACGGAAAAAAGTTTAAAGCGATACAGGGTGTTGGTTGGCAAACCCGGCCTGGATGGTCATGACCGGGGTGCCAAGTTTATCGCTCGCGCTCTGCGGGATGACGGCTTTGAGGTTGTCTATACCGGAATTCGCCGGACACCTGAGGAAATTGCCGCAGCCGCAGTACAGGAAGATGTGGCGGCCATCGGCCTCTCATCCCTGTCCGGTGGCCATGTTCGTCTTTTTCCTGCGGTTGTCGAGGCCTTGAAAAAGTTTCATGCCGAGGATATTCCCGTGATCGGTGGTGGTGTCATCCCAGATGAGGATGTGCCTGCCCTGAAAGAGGCCGGTATAATTGAAATTTTTACACCCGGCACACCTTTGAAAAAAATTCTGGCGGCCTTCCGCCAGGCCTGTGAGTCATATCATCATAAGGCTTCTTTTTGATGGGGGAAGTCGAGCATCTTATTAACGGTCTCCGGAAACACGATCCCCGGGCCATTGGCCGGGCAATTTCCATCGTTGAGGATGGCGGCGAGTCCGCAGAAATTCTCCTTTCTTCCCTTGATGAATCTCTCATTGATCAGACTCTTATTCTGGGAATCACCGGCCCGCCCGGAGCCGGAAAATCAACCTTGACCAGCCAGATTATCAGTCATTTCAGGAAACAGGGCATCAGGCTGGGCGTTATTGCCATTGATCCATCCTCTCCTATTTCCGGCGGCGCCATTCTTGGTGATCGTATCCGCATGATGCGGCATGCCTTGGATCAGGATGTGGTAGTTCGCTCCATGGCCGCCAGGGGACGGCTCGGGGGGCTTTGCTCCGCTGCCGGTGGTGTGGTCCGTGTCATGGCAAATGGAGGTTGTTCGACAATTATTATCGAAACTGTTGGAGTCGGTCAGTCCGAGATGGACATTGTCCGGCTGGCGGATATCACGGCTATGGTGCTGGCGCCGGGACTGGGCGATGATATTCAGGCCATGAAAGCCGGTTTGCTGGAAGTTGCCGATCTGCTGGTGGTGAACAAGGCGGATCGCCCCGGAGCCGAGATGCTGGCCATGGACATGGAGGCGATGATCAGAAACAGAAAGTCGACCCGTGATACCCCGGTCTGCCGAACCGTTGCCACGGAAGGAACCGGGGTGAGTGATCTTGTCGCCGCCATTGGCTCTATTGATCAACGACATCGTGCCAGCGGTGAACACCATCTCCGCCGCAAAAAATCATTTCAGCTTGAGGTCATTGACCGGGCTTTGGAGATCATTCGCCCGGAACTGCTTTCCTCATTGAACGATCTGGATGGAAAACATGAGCTTGATCCCGGTCGTACGGCCCGGCGTCTTGTGGAATTATTTTGGTTTCATGGAGATTCGGGTAGGATTATTGAAGAAAAATAATTGGTCTGCCTTCAGCCTGAATTCCTTCTAAGTAACAACACCCCTCACCCGGCCCTCCCGGAGTCTACGCTTACCTCCCAGGGAGAGGGAGGCAGCCCTAAAGAACGTATTTAATAATTGTAAATTTTCTATTCCCTCGGATATCCCCTCTCCCGGTGGGAGAGGGTTAG
>JAGHCC010000153.1 GCA_021160685.1 Desulfobulbaceae bacterium
CATCCACTCCCTTTTTTTGAAAAAGGCTGATCAACTCCTGCAATTCATCATCCGTTAACAAATCAATTTTATTAAGCAAAACAAGCCTGTTGCGATCGGCAAGCTCTTCCTTGAAACGACGCAATTCCTCTTCAAGGATACGAAACTGGTCATAGGGATCTTCCTCAAGACCGGAGCTGTCAATCAGGTGAAGGAGTATTTTGGTTCTTTCGATATGACGAAGAAAACGATGGCCAAGACCGGCGCCCTGATGAGCGCCCTCAATCAAACCGGGAATATCGGCCAAAATGCAGGAGCGGCCATACTCCAGATGCAAAACGCCTAACTGAGGTTCAAGGGTGGTAAAGGGATAGGATGCAACTTTCGGATTAGCGGCGGAAAGTTTTGACAGCAGGGTGGATTTCCCCGCATTGGGAAGGCCGATCAAACCAACATCGGCCAAAAGTTTCAATTCGATGCGCAGCCACTTTTCCTCACCGGGTCGCCCTTTTGAAGCAAAACGGGGAGCCCGATTCTGGCCCGTGGCAAAATGGACATTTCCTTTGCCGCCATTGCCACCGACGGCTGCGACAAATGAATCATTTTCAGTTAGCAGATCGGCGAGGATCTCTCCAGATTCCGCATCTTTGATCAAGGAGCCCACCGGGACAAGCATGACGCAATCCTTGCCATTGCGCCCATGCATTTTTCGCCCCAGGCCATGGGAAGCGTTTTTTGCCAGAAAATGAGACCGGTAACGAAAATCTATCAGCGAATGAAGCCGCCCGGAGGCCTGAATAATAACAGAGCCGCCCCGACCGCCGTCACCGCCGTCCGGACCGCCTTTAGGAACAAACTTTTCCCGACGAAAACTGGCACAGCCATTGCCCCCGTCACCGGCTTTAACAAAAAACCGGGCCTCGTCGATAAAAGCCATAATAAAAGCCGTACGCCTTACAAGCTGTTAAAAAAGGTCAGCGTCATAGAAAATGACAGCCAACTTTCACATTTCGGTTTCTTAAGCCTCTGCTTCGGCCGGATAGACACTGACCCTTTTCCGGTTGCGGCCGAATTTTTCATAGGCGACCACGCCGTCAATTTTGGAGAACAAGGTATAATCCCTGCCCAGGCCAACATTACTGCCGGGATGAATTTTTGTCCCAAGCTGCCGAACCAGGATATTTCCAGCCCGTACAATCTGACCGGCATATTTTTTGACACCACGCCGTTGGGAGTTACTGTCCCTGCCGTTTTTTGAGCTACCGCCCGCTTTTTTATGAGCCACAATAAAACCTCTCAGGCGCTTTGCGCCGTTATGTAAACAAATTTTATCTATTACAAAAATCCTGCAATACGCCCTTCTTGCAGAATGTTCTTCGCGCTATTTCGGATTTCGGTTTAGACAACATCGAAAATCGGCTTGCCTTGACTCTAAGCGGAAATTTCCTTGATCTCTAAAGCGGTATACAGTTGGCGATGGCCTTTTTTCAACCTATAACCTTTCCGCCGTTTCTTCTTAAAAATGATAACCTTTTTTTCTTTTCCCTGTTCAACAATCCGGGCTGTAACTTTAGCACCATCAATAACAGGTTGACCGATCCTGACATTTTCACCGTCAGCGATCATCAGGACATCAGACAGTTCCACAGAATCCCCGACCTCACCGTTCAATTTTTCCACCCGCAGACGTTCACCGGCCACAACCTGATACTGCTTACCACCGGTTCGAATAATTGCGTACATAATTCCCTCCAGAATATCCGGCTCTACGGCCAGGTTAAATACAAATATGTGTAACTATTCAGGAGCACCCCATCTTATCCCATTTGGGGCCTTCTCGAATAGCACAAGTATGCTTCGAAGTCCCGAATGAACCAATATGGCGCACTCCTGAACAGTTACGGAACAGTAGTTAGGCCAATTTGGTGGCCCCACCTGAAAAGTTACAAATATGTGTAACTCAAACTTTCATGACTTCCTAAAAACAGAAACATAGATTGATACCATAAAACCTGTTTTTATCAAGTTTAATTTTAATCCGGCATTACTTTTATCTTCAACTCAACTCATCAAAAATGGACAAACCAGCGCAGAGAGTAAAGGTCAGCCGTCGAACCGAATTCATCATCCGTTCCACCATGATAAAAAAAAATGGAACCACTCAAGGTCATTTCATCGCTCAGGCTGTATTCAAGGGAAGGCGCGATAAAGGAGGAGTGGTCGTCAAGATTAATGATACTCAGAAGACTCAGGCTCCAGAGGATTGAAGGCTGGCAGCTGATTGTAAAGGCGCCGTAATCGATGTGGGTTTCATCATTAAATTTGTACTCTCCCAGCAGCGACAGAGAGTTGGCAAAACCGTATTCAGCCCCGGCAATGAATTCAGTATAACGGTTGCCACTCCTCCTGTCATGAAAACTACCGCCTTCACTCCGTAGTTCAATCCCGGTCTCGGCCAGTTCGCCTTCCAATTCATAACCGATAATGTCCTGATGGTCGTCATCATCGATGACTGCGAGCAGGGCCACATCCGCATAACCCAGGTAACCTTTGACACGGGCAGCGCTTGTTCCTTTTGAAACGGTCAGGTCAACACCTGAGAGATCACCGATGGCGTATTCATAACGCAGCGCCTCGGTGCCGGTTCTTTCTTCTGGTTCAAGACTTAATGAATTGACGGGATTAAAAACATCCACGGGATTCCAGATCCGGCCCACGCCAAAGGGAATGCGC
>JAGHCC010000391.1 GCA_021160685.1 Desulfobulbaceae bacterium
CCAGTGTGGCGGATCATCCTCTCAGACCCGCTAACCATCGTCGCCTTGGTAGGCCATTACCCCACCAACTAGCTAATGGTACGCAGACTCATCCTTATACGACAACTTATGTCAGAGGTTGCCTTTCCTCTTAATCCCTCGCGGAAAAAGAGCGTATCCGGTATTAGCGAACCTTTCGGTCAGTTATCCCAGATATTAGGGTAGATTATCTACGCGTTACTCACCCGTGCGCCACTTTAATAGGTTCTCCGAAGAAAACCGTTCTCGTTCGACTTGCATGTGTTAAGCACGCCGCCAGCGTTCGTTCTGAGCCAGGATCAAACTCTCCAGTTAATATCTTAACCAGATCATTCTAACCTAGTTACTTATACGTCTTAAAACAAAAGTACTACTATTGATCGGCTGATTTTCATCAGCCAGGCCCATTTGCTTACTATTCGGTTTTCAAAGATCGACCGGAAACTCAAAGTCCCCTGTTTGCCAAAAAGACAATCCCCGTAATCTAGCAAGTCATGCCCAGACTGTCAATATTTTAATTTAATTAAATTTAATATCGATCGTCCAAATCTCATCGCCCTGCTGAAAAGGAGACGGCTAACTTAATTGAACTCACCTCTCGTGTCAATACCTTTTGTCGGCCACCATAAAGTATTTACAAAAAATTACTTAAATATTGTAATTTCAATAGGTTATGGTGGGCAATTTCTCAACGAAATCTATCAGAGATTAATATCCTTTCTCACTAACAAAATTAAATTCTGTCAATGGCGGCAGCCATGCATCCCGCCCCGAACCCGTTATCAATATTAACAACAGCAACACCGGGGGCACAACTGTTCAACATGCCTAGCAAGGCGGCCAACCCTCCAAAACTTGCGCCATATCCTACACTTGTCGGAACCGCAATAACCGGCTTGTCCACAAGACCGGCAACTACGCTGGGCAGTGCACCTTCCATTCCAGCCACGACAACGATAACAGATGCCCTGCCGAGCAATTCCATCTGGGAAAAAAGACGATGAATTCCGGCAACGCCGACATCATAGGCAACCTCAACCCTGTGCCCCATAGCGCTTGCCGCAATCCGGGCTTCAGCCGCAACCGGGATATCCGATGTTCCGGCCGCTAGGACAACAATGACGCCCCTCCCCTTTTTATCACTTTGTTTCACAGGGTTAGCGACCAACATTCGCGCCTGCTCATGGTAAACCAGATCCGGTATTTCACGGAGGACATCCTCCGCTTTTTCCGGAGACACCCTGGTGGCCATGACTACGCCTGGTTTTTTCAACATGCTGTTAAAAATGGTTTTCATTTGTTCAGCGCTCTTGTTTTCACCATAGATAACTTCCGGAAATCCAGTACGGAGGCTGCGCTGATGGTCCAGACAGGCAAAGTCAAGATTTTCCGCCGGCCAATGCTTTAATTGCTGAACAACTTCTTCTACATCACAACGGCCTTGCCTGAACCGGTTCAGAATTTGGGTCAATTTTTTTTCGTCCATATTAATTATACTTATCCGGTCTAATGAACTATTTTAGCAACTATTCAGGTGGGCCACCAGATTGCCCTAACCAGCGTTCCGTAACTGTTCAAGAGTGCTCCATATTGGTTCATTTGGGCCTTCGAAGCATACTTGAGCTATTCAAGAAGGCCCAAATGAGACAAGATGGGGTACTCCTGAATAGTTACCTATTTTAGAGATAGACACTCTTTACACATCATGATAATCTTCTCATTTTAAAAGAACACTCCGCCTGTAGCCAATCACCGGGTAACATCACCTAAAGTTTGGGCAAACTCCTATCCGGTAAGCGTTCACAGGTGCTGCAGGTTCGAAGTCTGACGCTTACCTCTACCTTAACCTTTCATCACCAGACTTTTTTATCATTAATGATACAACAAAATCCATTTAAACATCGCAGTCCCCGGTCATGGCGAAAATTCACCTTACAGGTTTCCAGTAAAACAGCGGACCCTGTTGCTTCTTTTCTTTCAACCTTAACCGGTTCAGGAGTAGAACATCATCTTGCCGAAAACGGAAATAAACAGTCTGAAGCAGAAACCATAATAGGCTATCTCCTTGAAGACCGCAAACTTGACGAAAAAAAAGGACAACTTCATCTTTTTTTAGATCAGCTTGCCGGCCGTTTCCCTGATTCCCCGCCGGTGTTGATAGACGAGGAGTCAATCCAGGAAGAGGATTGGTCTCAGACCTGGAAAACCCATTTTAAGCCTATACGCCTGACGAAACGAATTGTGATCAAACCATCCTGGGAGGATTACGATGCCGCTGACAACCAAATCGTCATTGACATTGACCCCGGCATGGCCTTTGGCACCGGCCACCATGCCAGCACCAGACTGGCTCTTGAATTGATTGAAGCAAGCTTTACGGACAGCATTCCGCGCTCCGTCCTTGACGTGGGAACCGGCACCGCCATTCTTGGCCTGGCCTGCGGCCTGCTTGGGACTGAAAGGGTATTAGGCATAGATAACGATCCAGACGCGGTAGCCGCTGCAAAAGAAAACATCAAAATAAACCATCTTCAACATATCATGTCAGCAGACATTGTCGACATACAAACCATTTCCGGGCCATATCAGCTGATCCTTGCCAATATCACCCATGATGTCCTGACGGAAATGGCGCCTATTCTGGTCAAACTGCTGCAAGATTCAGGGACATTGATTCTTGCCGGGATTCTTGAGGGGCCACAGGCGGAGAGTATCGAGATCCTTTACAAGAAAATCGGCCTTACCCTAGTCTCGCACCGCAACATGGATGAATGGGTTGCTTTCCGGTTCCAGAAATGAGACGTTTTTATATCAATCCGAAAAATATTGACGAGAGCCGTGCCATTCTCACCGGCTCCGAGGCCCATCACCTTCGCGTTGTTTTACGCCTTGGGACTGGTGAAAAAATTGAACTATTTGACGGGACCGGGGCCGTCTACCTGGCTGTTGTCCAGGATGTCGGCAAAAAAGAAATCCTTTTACAAACGATCAGCAAACAACTGACAGACGAGGGTGGCCCTTCGGTCCATTTTGCCCAGGCCCTTCTTAAAGGGAAAAAAATGGATTTTCTGATTCAGAAGGCCACGGAACTGGGCATCGAGTCAATTCACCCTTTTACTTCACAGCACTGTGCCGCCCAGCCCTCTTACGACAAAACCAAACGATGGGAGAAAATCAGCCTCGAGGCGTGCAAGCAATGCGGCCGGTCAAAGCCCCTCACCTGTTACCCGGTTTGTGATCTCTCTCAAGTACTCAAAAAAGGCAACTCCCATGATACAAAGCTCATTTTCTGGGAGAAGGAAAAAGCAGCCCTCGACCATCTACTTCATGCTCCCGGTCAATCCATTTTTATGTTGATCGGCCCGGAAGGCGGTTTCAGTGACAGCGAAGTTGAATCAGCGCTTCAACAAAACTTTCAACCGATTTCTTTAGGTAAAAGGATCCTGCGGGCAGAAACCGCTGCGTTTTGCGCCATGTCCATTGTTCAGTATCTTCTGGGCAATTTAAATCACGGGGAAAAATCAATATGAGAGCTGTGGCCCAGAGAGTAAACAGAGCCTCTGTCAGCGTCAATAACGAGATTATCGGCAGTATCGACAAAGGACTGATCATTCTGCTCGGCGTTTCCGACGATGATACTGAAAAAGATGTTCTCTATCTTGCCGACAAAATCACCCATCTCAGAATTTTTGCCGATGATGATGAAAAAATGAATCTCTCGCTGCAGAATATTAAAGGGGAAATGCTTATTGTTTCCCAATTTACCCTGTACGGAGACTGCCGCAAAGGTAGAAGACCGTCATACTCCAAGGCAGCGAATCCGGAAAAGGCAAAACTTCTTTATCAATCTTTTATTGATGCAGTGCAAAACAATGGAATAAGGGTGGCAACCGGTGAATTTCAGGCTATGATGGAAGTGAATATCATTAATGACGGACCTGTGACCATTCTCCTTGATTCCAATAAATTATTTTAGCCTATAGCCGGATTTTATCCCAAAATATTCCGGTATCTGCTGTTCCCGCTTCTCAATAACTGGTTTCGACTGTAGAGGCAATCCTTGTTGTTGCCCTTTTTTAATTGCCACGCAAGGAAAGGTATCCACAAGGGGCACCCCTACGATTCGTGATTATTTTAAATTCCATACAAAACAAGCAATAAATATGACCAATAAAGCAGATTTCGTTCATCTCCACGTCCACACCCAGTACAGCCTCCTTGACGGGGCTATCCGCCTGGATGACCTCTTTGAAAAATGTAAGGAATACGGCATGGACTCGGTGGCCATCACCGATCACGGCGCCATGTTCGGCGCGTTGGAATTCTATCTCAAAGCCAAAAAGGTTGGTCTGAAACCCATTATCGGTTGTGAATTTTATATTGCTCCAGGCTCTCGCACCAGCAAAAAGGCTAAAAGCGCCGGCCGTGCCGCCTTTCATCTCGTTGTTCTGGCCATGAATCTCACCGGCTACAAAAATCTGATGAAACTGGCCACCATTGCCCAGCTTGAAGGCTTTCACTACAAGGCACGAATCGACAAAGAGGTGCTGGAACAGTATAACGAGGGGCTCATTGCCCTCACAGCCTGCCTCCATGGCGAGATTCCCTATCTCATAGCCAAGGCAAAAGACATGGATGCGGCCAGAGAAAAGGCCCTGGGACTAAAAAAAATATTTGGCGACCGGCTTTATTTCGAGATCCAGGAAAACGGCATTCCGGAACAGGAGATTGCCAACAAGGGGCTGATCAAACTTTCCAAGGAACTTGATGTGCCCCTGGTGGCCACCAATGACTGCCATTATCTCAACCAGGAAGAGTCCCAGGCCCATGAACTGCTGCTCTGCATCCAGACCGGCAAAACCATCCACGACGCGAACCGCTTCAGATTCTCCACTGACCAACTGTACTTTAAATCACCGGAGGAAATGAAAAAGGCCTTTCATTACGCTCCCGAGGCCATCGCTGAAACCGTCAGAATCGCTGAACGCTGCGATCTTGAACTTTCCTTTGGCGACTATCATTTTCCCGCCTTTCCAGTACCGGAAGGTGAAACCCTGGAATCCATGTTTGAAAAAGCGACCCGAGAAGGTTTTGCGGAGCGAATGGCCGAACTGCGGGAACGGGAAAAGGTCAGCCCGGAAACCGACAAGATCTATCGAAATCGGCTGGAAATGGAAATCGACATTATCAAAGGCATGGGCTTTTCCGGCTATTTTCTTATTGTCGCCGACTTTATCATCTGGGCCAAAAAGCATCAGATTCCGGTGGGCCCTGGTCGCGGTTCCGGCGCGGGTAGCCTGGCCGCCTATGCCATGCGCATCACCGACATAGACCCCATCCCCTATGGCCTCATCTTTGAACGGTTCCTTAATGTGGAACGAAAAAGCATGCCGGATTTTGATATCGATTTTTGCCAGGAGCGGCGCGGCGAGGTCATCAAATACGTCCATGACAAATATGGCGGCGATACCCATGTGGCCCAGATCATCACCTACGGATCCATGAAGGCCAAAGGCGTCATCCGCGATGTGGGACGGGCCCTGGGCATTCCATTTGGCGATGTTGACCGTCTCGCCAAATTGATTCCGGACGGGCTGAACATGACCATTAAAAAAGCCCTGAAGGAGGAACCACGCCTGCGGGATCTCCAGCAGCGGGATGAACAGATAAGCAAGCTGATCTCCACAGCCCTGGTTCTCGAAGGGTTGCACCGCCACACATCAACCCATGCCGCCGGTGTTGTCATCTCACCCAAACCCATGGTGGAGTATCTTCCCCTCTGCAAGGGACCCAAGGGCGAGGTGTTGACCCAGTTTGACATGAAGCACACCGAAAAAACCGGGCTGATCAAATTCGATTTTCTGGGATTAAAAACTCTTACTGTTATTGACCGGGCTGTGAAACTGATTGAGCAGAGCATTGACTCAACACTCGACATCTCGAAAATCCCCATGGACGATCTCAAGACCTATGATCTACTCTGCCAGGGTGATTCTCTTGGTGTCTTCCAGCTTGAAAGTTCCGGGATGCGGGGTCTTCTCATGAAGATGAAACCCGAGGTCTTTTCCGATCTCATCGCCCTGGTCGCCCTCTACCGTCCCGGCCCCCTGGACAGCGGCATGGTGGATACCTTTGTCGAGACCAAGCATGGCCGCACCAAGGCAACCTATCTGCTGCCTCAACTTGAGCCTATCCTCAAGGAGACCTACGGCGTCATCGTTTACCAGGAACAGGTGATGAAAATCGCCAATGTCCTGGCCAGCTACTCCCTGGGAGACGCGGATATTCTCCGGCGGGCCATGGGCAAAAAAATTGCCAAGGTCATGGACGCGGAACGGGATAAATTCATGGCCGGAGCTGAAAAAAACAAAATCGATCTGAAAAAAGCCGGAAAGATTTTTGACCTGATGGCCAAGTTTGCCGGCTACGGCTTTAACAAATCCCACAGCGCGGCCTATGCCCTGATCGCCTATCAGACGGCCTGGCTCAAAGCCCATTACCCGGCGCAATTCATGGCCGCCCTGCTCTCCTGCGATGTCAACAACACCGACAAAGTGGTGCTTTATATTAATGAATGCAAAGAGCATGAAATTGATGTGCTGCCGCCGGATATCAATGAAAGCGATCAGGATTTCACGGTTATCGATGACCGGATTCGTTTCGGACTTGCCGCTGTAAAAAATGTCGGCGGCGCGGCCCTTGAATCCATCATGGAGGAACAGGTCAATGACGGGCCATACAAATCTCTGGGCGACTTCTGTGGCAGGGTAGACTCCCGCAAGGTCAACCGGCGGGTTATTGAAAGCCTGATTAAATCCGGCGCCTTTGACTCCATCGGCGCCAAACGGTCCCAGTTCTTTGCCATCCTGGATCAGGCTATGGACCAGGCTCAGGCAGCCCAGCGCGACCGGGAAAGCGGTCAGCTCTCGCTATTTTCTCTCATGTCGAAAGATGTCAAAGAAAAATCCGTGGTTATTCCCCTGCCGGATATCCCGGAATGGTCTGATCAGGAAAAGCTGGCAGCGGAAAAGGAGACTGTAGGATTTTATATCACCGGCCATCCCCTGGATGATTACCGCAGGGAGATCAAGGATCTCAGCGGCACCAACATCAGCGAGTTGTCTCAAGGCAGTGACGGACAGGCTATCCGTCTTGGCGGCCTGATCAGCAGCTACAAGGATCACAAGAGTAAAGCCGGAGAACGCATGGCCTTTGCCACTTTGGAAGACACCTTTGGCCAGGTTGAGGTCCTGGTCTTTCCACGCACCTTTGCCCAATGCTCCCATCTTCTTGCAGGCAATGACCCGGTGATTATTCTGGGCAAACTGCAGAAGGAGGAACAGGGTGAAAAAATTATTGCCGAGGAAATCCTTCCCTTAAAAGAAGCCAGCCTCAAATACACCTCATCAGTTAATATCACACTCCAGTCAGACCAGGTCAACAGAACAAAACTTGAAGACCTTAAAAAAGTGCTGCATCAACATTACGGCCCCTGCCCCGTGTCCCTGACCCTTCACTTTGCCAACCGGGGGGAAACAGATATTGAAATTCCTGAACTGACAATCACACCAGGCCGAAAATTCAGTAACTCGGTGAAGAAGGTTTTGGGATATGCAGCCGCTGCCTATGCCATGAAAGCGCCTGAACTCCAACCAAGAAATAGAAAAAATGGAAAGTGGAGACAAAAAAATCAAGGCTGAAAGAATATAATAATGATGTCAAAAAATGAAGGAATTTCGGCTTAATGGCTATCTACGCGATTGGAGATGTGCATGGACACCTGGCGCCCCTGCGTCATCTTCTGGACATCATCAAATTTAACCCTGCTTCAGATCAGGTCTGGCTGGCCGGTGATATTGTAAACCGTGGCCCTGACTCCCTGGAAATCCTGCGATTTATACGAGATCTGGGTGACGCTGCCAAAACAGTGCTGGGCAACCATGATCTGCATCTTCTGGCCATGGCCCATGGCAGCCGAACTGTAAAAAAATGGGATACCTTTGATTCAATTCTCACGGCACCGGATCGAGAAGAACTTCTTTTCTGGCTGCGGCACCTGCCGATTGTCCATAAGGACAAATCTATTCAGACCCTTATGGTTCATGCCGGAGTTTATGGTAAATGGTCAAAAAAAGAATTGGTTATGTATGGTCGAGAATTAGAAAAAATTCTGCAGGGTGACCAGTACGCTTCTTTTTTAGAAAATATGTACGGCAACAAGCCAAAACAGTGGAAAAAAACCTTGATGGGATGGAAGCGCTACCGTTTTATCGTCAATGTCTGTACACGCATGCGTTTCTGTACTGACAAAGGAAAACCGGATTTCAAACATAAAGGCCCACCCGGTTCACAGCCGGACACACTCATTCCCTGGTTCAGATATCCGAAAAGGCGCTGCACAAAATGGAGAATCGTCTTTGGCCACTGGTCCACCCTGGGCTACCTGCGCGAATCCAACATAATCAGCCTTGACAGCGGATGTCTCTGGGGCCACCAGCTGACAGCTGTACAGCTGGACTGTAAAAAAGAGCGGGTCTGGCAGATTGAATGCGATTAGGGCCTATAAGAAAATAACGGTATTCTCTGATGCCCATAGGACACCCTACTGATTCTTGAGCTGCAACGGTGAAGATGTTCTGTTTTTTTGCTCGGGATGGCAACGGTTGCAGCCGTTCATGGGAAAGGCAACGGTCATATGGAGGCCCCGCAATGCATGCCGTACAGGTTTTTCTTCTTGTTTTATCCCCGTAATCCTGCTCAGGCATTTGGCCGCTTGAGAGTAAGGCGTCATGAGCGGCTGTATAATTTCTTTGTTTGTCAACCTTGAGATGGCAGGCATTGCAAGAGTATTTTAACGAAAAAGCAATCTCTCCGTTGTGGCATGTCCCACAGTAGAAGCCATCTCTACACTCTTCCCTAAGGAAGAAGGAAGATAAAATGGAACTGCCGCGGACCAACTGAAAACTTACGACACAAATGTAAGCAAGGTCTTGAAAAATCACAAATACTGACTTTTCAAGACCTCACTCTACTGGCGGATAACCCCATCAGGGTCATTGTCCTTACCTGCTGATATCACTATCTTCGATTTTTATGGTTTTGTGGCCTTCGCAAATAAACAACACATGATTGTTGCTCGCAGGGATTCTTTTCATGATAACTTTTTCACCTGGGCAGAGTGTTGAAA
>JAGHCC010000458.1 GCA_021160685.1 Desulfobulbaceae bacterium
CTACTTCCTCGGATATCCCCTCTCCTTGGGGAGTCATAGGGTGAGGGGGAAATGTTACTTTTATAATAAACGCCGGGTTTACCCGGTTAATTTGCTTAATAGTTACAATTGGGTAATTATTTAAGCAGGCCACCAAATTATCCCAGGGCCAGTGCAATAAAGACCAGGGCTGAAAGTCCGAAGCGATAATAGGCAAAAATAGCCAAACTTCTTGTCCTGACAAATTTCATCAAAAAGGCGATAAAAAAGTAACCAAAAAAGAGGGCTGACAAAAAGCCGGTTCCGTAAAACGCCAAGCCGCTTGAGTCCAGTCCTTTTCCAAGTATGCTTGGGATTTTATAGATGCCGGCGCCTAGGACAATTGGCGCTGACAGCAGGAAAGAAAAAAGGGCGGCGCCGGATCGGTCAAGGCCGAGAAAAAGGGCGGCGGTCATGGTGCTGCCGCTGCGTGAAACCCCTGGTATGAGGGCCATAGCCTGGGCACATCCGATGATTATTGCATCTTTCAAGCCAATGTCCTTGTAGCTCCTGGAGTGACTTCCCTTCTTGTCGGACACCAGTAGAAAGAAACCGGCAACAGAGAGAGTGATGCCGACGATCCAGGGTTCGCGAAAGGTGGTTTCTGCGGCGTCACCAAGCAGGAGACCCGCGACAACCGCCGGAATGGTGGCCAGGCAGATATAGATTGCCTGACGTCTCCGTCGATTCGCTTCTTTTCCCGAATCCATGAATAAAGCGGCCCGGCCAAGGAGATAAAAGTCGCGCCAGAAATAGATGAGAATAGCGATCAATGAGCCCATATGAAGGGCAACATCAAAACTGAGTCCTGCCTGTTCAATACGCAGGAAATACTCCGCAAGGAGCAGGTGGGCGGAACTTGAGATCGGTAAAAATTCGGTCGCGCCTTGCAGGAAGCCTAAAAATAGAGCATATAGAAGATCCATGACTGTCTCTTGGAATGATCAGGATAGGGGGGACGCTCAGAAAAACTGAGAATTCAACAATTTCCGGTTTTGCCGGAGGGGATTTGAAGGAAAAGACAAAGTTGTGAATCTACATGACACCATTTTATTCATTTTTATTCTGGCCGGGATAATCGGCAGCCTGTTTCCTATCGTGCCCGGGACCTCGATCATTGTTGTCGGGGCCTTGCTCCATGGCTGGCTTACCGGTTTCGAGCCCATTGGCTGGTTGGATATCATGATGCTGGCTTCATTGTCCCTGGCTGCCTGGGTTGGCCAGTATCTGTTGGCCGGGTTTGGCAGCAAAAAATTCGGCGCTTCAAAATACGGTGTGATCGGAGCTTCCATCGGCATGGTGGTCGGCCTGTTCCTGCCGATTTTCGGCGGCATGATCCTGGGAACCTTTTTAGGGGCCTTCCTCGCTGAGATCTGTTTCGCCGTCAAAGGTGTCAAACAGGGGGCCTGGGCGGGAACCGGAGCCCTGCTGGGTCTGATTGCCTCGCTTTTTTTAGAACTTTTTATTGCTTTTGCCATGGCTTGGTTCCTGGTCATCAAGATTGTCTGACCTGGTCTCAGAGCCTGCAAGGGGCTGACACTTACGGCAAAAATAAAAAAAGACCGTCTGATCAACCGGATCAAACGGTCTTTTTAACTGCGAAAAAGAAAAAACTTAGCAGCCTTCTACAGCGGCAGCTTTTTTCACTTTAAGGTCAACTTTGTCGCCTTTCTTCATTTTGTTGGCTTTTTTGCCGCAATCCAGGGTAACGATGTCGTCCTTAACTTCGGTTACTTCACATTTGACTTTGGCAGCCATGCTGACGCTTGCCACGCTTACGGTAAATGCCATTGCCATTGCCAGAGATAAAAGTTTTTTGCTCATCAGATTCTCCTCAAGTGTATTTTTACGGTTGGTATAACCAAAACAGGCAAAATGCCTGAACAAGAACAACTTTGCCATCCATACTAATTTGTAGGTAACTATTCAGGTGGGCCACCAAATTGGCCTAACCACCGTCCCGTAACTGTTCAGTAGTGCCTTAGATTCGTTCATTTGGGACTTCGAAGCATACTGGTGCTATTCGAGAAGGCCTAAATGGGCGAAGATGAGGTGCTACTGAATAGTTACATTTGTAGAAAAAAATAATCGGAACATCTTCAGGAGTCAACCAGAAAATAAAAATATTATCTTATACCTTTCTTGTTCGATTATCGGTAGTTTCGTTGCACTCCCCGGTCCTTGCTTTTCCTGGAGCTGCGCTGAAACGTAAGACCCTGGTCATTATTGCAGCAGACTTTTGATATCTTTTTCCAGGACGTGATGGCTGACATAGCCTGGATAACTTTTTATCACATTACCATTTTGATTGACCAGAAACGAGGTGGGAATGCCAAAAACGCCGCCAAAATCTTGAGGAGTCTTGGTATCCGCCATGAGTACCGGATAGTTGATGTCGGTTTTATCGATCAGGCGGGAGACCGACTTTGAGCCACCTTGGTCCACGGACAGGGCGATAACGGAAAAACCTTTTTCGGCAAATGTATTCTGAAGTTCGATCAATGCGGGAATTTCCTGCAGACAGGGAGAGCACCAGGTGGCGAAAAAGGTGACAAGCAGGACGCTGCCGTCAAAAGAATTGCTATCAATGATTTTTCCGTCAACAGCTGAGGGCAGTGAAAATGCAGGCATTTTTGTTGCCGCGCCAGCCACCGTGCTGACGAAAAAACAGCTGAGGAGAAGAAGGGTATAAAGCAGGAAGTGTCCTGTTTTGTTTTTTAATTTTTTGTACATCTATTTCACCGTTGTTATTTTTTTTAGAAGTGTCAGGCAAGAATTTTTTGTCTGAAGAGCACTTAATTTTTATACAGGATAACCACACTTTTGCAAGCAGGCAACAGAAAATGGCAGGTTTTTCTGATCGTGTCCATCGGAGTGTTTCTCTCCACCCTGGACAGCAGCATGATCAATATAGCCCTGCCTGCGATAATGGCTGAATTTAACAGCCCCCTGGTTCAGACTGAATGGGTGGTTCTGGCCTACTTGTTGACGATTACCACCTCACTGCTGTTTTTCGGCCATCTTGCCGATCGTATCGGACGCGGCCGGATCTATTCTTTCGGACTCTTTTTTTTTAGTTTAGGTTCCCTGTGTTGTGCATTTTCTCAAAGTTTTCATTGGTTGATCGCGGCACGTTTTTTTCAGGCCAGCGGCGCGGCCATGATGATGTCCACGGGCCCGGCCCTGATTAAGCAGGTTTTTCCTCCACACCAGCTGGGACGCGGTCAGGGCCTGATTGGCATTGCCGTTTCTCTGGGTTTGATGAGCGGCCCGACGTTGGGGGGCTACATCATCCACTATTGGTCCTGGCGGTCTCTTTTTTTTATGACTGTTCCGGTTTCCCTGATCTGCGGGCTGGCGGCCGGAATGATTTTACCGTCAACAGGCCGGGGAAAAGTCTTGAATGATTTTGACATGAAGGGCGTCTTTCTCTGGGCCTTTATTTTACTTGTCGCTTCTCTGGTGTTGACTTATGGGGTTGCAGGAGATTTTTCATTTTTTGTTCTGCTGTCCGGGCTGGTTCTTTTGCCCATTTTAATTTTTTATTTTATTCAACATCAGTTAAAGGCAATTCAGCCGATTCTGCCAATTCAATTATTAAAAAAAAAATATTTCTCCGTTGGAGTGACTTGTGCCGTTATTTCTTTTCTTGTCCTCTTTGCCGCCCTGATTCTCATTCCGTTTTACCTCAGTCATATCCTGGAGTTGGATTCTTCCCGTATCGGCATGGTCATGATCGCTCTTCCCCTGGCCGCATTATTGGTTGCTCCCATGGCTGGATGGTTGTCGGATTTTCTCGGCGCCCGGATATTGTCCACCCTGGGACTGGCCCTGCTGGCTGTCGGCATGTTGTTGCTCTCTGGTTTGCGGATTGACAGCAGCCCATTGGACGTGGCCGTGAGAATGTCTTTTCTTGGCATGGGCCAGGCTCTTTTTCTCTCGCCGAACAGCTCATCTGTCCTGGGC
>JAGHCC010000199.1 GCA_021160685.1 Desulfobulbaceae bacterium
ATTCAGAATTCTGCCCGTTATTTTGCCATTGAGCAGAAACTTTCGATTTTGGCCATCGTCATGGTGGCCCCGGCCAGAAGATTACGCATTGGTCATTATCTTTATTTTTCCGGTCTGATCAGCTGGGAGTCTCTGATCAAAGCCTTGGTCTGGCAGCGCCGGCAGCGTCCCCGCCTTGGCGAAATCGGTCGCAGTCTGGGCTGGCTGCACAGCTATGATATTCGGAAAATTTTAAGCAACCGGACTTTTCCCACTCCCTTTGGCCGTACGGCAGTCCAACTTGGCCTGTTGAGCGAAAGTCAGGTCGCAATCCTTCTTTCTCGGCAGAACAGGATGAAGAAAAAAATCGGTGTTTATTTTGTCCGGCATAATCTTTTGACTTCCGCGCAAATGACGGAATTCGTCAGTCAATGCCGGAAGCATAACAGCAGGCAGCGTTATTCAGCCGTCTCTCGTTTCTGATTTTGTCTTAAAAGGGAAATGGCAGAGTGTATAATAATTTAATTTATCTGCTTGTGGTCATTTTTGTTTTGACCACGAACAGCATTCCAGATACCCCTCAGTTTTCCTTTGTTAACAGTCTTTCGGTTTTTATTTTCAAGGCCTTTCTGTTTCAATTCCTGGTTCGGTTTGTCTACCGACGCAATCAAATTCAGAATTCTGCCCGTTATTTTGCCATTGAGCAGAAACTTTCGATTTTGGCCATCGTCATGGTGGCCCTGGATGTTTATCTTCTTGACTTCCAGTATTTTTTTGGCAGGCTGCCCCTGTTGTCTGGTCTGCCGGTGCTGGTTGACCTGGGCGGCTTATCGCTTTTCTTTTTTTATCTGACGATGATCTGGGCCGGCGCCAGGCAAACTTATGGCAGGGTTTTCGGCCGAAGCTATACCAGAAAACAGTTCCTGGTATCTAATCTCAAGACGAACCTGCCTATTGTTCTGCCCTGGTTGCTGCTATCGCTCTTTTCCGATCTTCTGCGGCTTGCGCCGCTGCCGGGTCTTCAGCGGTTTCTGGCCTCATCCTGGGGTGAACCTCTTCTTTTTCTGATCTTTTTTCTCGTTTTGGTTCTGACCTTTCCGGTGGTCATTGTCCGGTTGTGGAGTTGCACGCCACTGGAGAAGGGTCCGGTGCGGTCTCATCTTGAAGCACTTTGTAAGGCACATAACGTTGGTTATGCCGACATCATGATATGGCCTCTTTTTGAGGGTCAGGCTCTGACTGCCGGAGTGATGGGCCTTGTGGCGCGGTTTCGTTATCTTCTGGTGACCCCTGCCCTGCTCAGAACCTTGACCTCGGATGAGATTGATGCCGTGATGGCCCATGAGATCGGCCATGTAAAAAAATATCATCTGCAGCTTTATCTGTTTTTGTTTATGGGGTTCGGCTTGCTGGCTCAGTTGACGAATTTCCCTGTTCTTTACCTGCTGTTGAATTCCACTTTTTTTTACCGGTTCTGTGAGATGATCGGCCAGGAGCCCGGTGTGGCCCTTTCGTTTTTCAGCACCCTGCCCATGTTCGTTATGATGCTGATCTATTTTCGTTTCATCTTCGGTTTTTTCATGCGCAATTTTGAGAGGCAGGCAGACCTTTATTCTCTGAAGTCCGTGGGCCGGGCATGGCCCCTGATCGGCTCCCTTGAAAAGATCGGCTGGTTAAGCGGCAACATCCGTGATTTGCCGTGCTGGCATCATTTCGGCATTGCGGAGCGGGTGGATTTTTTAGAAAAATGTGAGCATGATTCCCGCATAGGTCTGCGGCATGATCGCAAGGTATATGGTTTCCTGCTCGTTTATCTGCTGGTAATCTGCATTGCCGGTTTTTCGCTCTGGAAGATGCCTGCCGATTTGCTGGAGGGGGCGCCGCAGGAGAAATTTTCCGAGGCCGTGATCAACCGGAAAATTATGGAGGATGGGGATAATCCAATTTGGTATATGCTTCTTGGCGACCTGCAGCAGGGACGCGGCCTCTATCGGGAGGCTGTAGCGGCCTATGAAAAAAATCTGCAACTGACGCCGGATGATCCCAATGTTCTGAACAACCTGGCCTGGCTGCTGGTCACGGTGGATGATGAGCAAATACGCAATCCGGCCCGGGCTCTGATGCTGGCCCGGCAGGCTGCGGAGCTCAAACCCTTGGGACATGTTCTTGATACCCTGGCCACTGCGTACTGGGCCAATGGATTTAAGGAGAATGCCCTGCGGGTGGAAAGGCAGGCGCTGATCAGGGATCCCGCAAATAAAGCGTATTACCGGGAGCAGATAGTCAAGTTTGGCGGAGTGCTGGAAGAAAAGAAGACAGAGACGGAACAGGAAAAATGGTAAGCGTTCACCAGCACCTCATCTTCGTCCCTTTGGGCCTTCTCACATAGAGGGGCTATAGTTCAAAAGCCCAGGTAGCGTAGACTCCGAACGAACGAATCTAAGGTACTGGTAAACGCTTACAGTGCGGTGGTTTTCGAAAATTGCTACCCTCAGATGAAAGGTTAGGGAAAATGAAAGGACTTGTATTGCTTTTTACCGGAAACGGCAAGGGGAAGACCACCGCAGCCCTGGGACAGGCTCTGCGGGCGGCCGGCCAGGGCCTGAAAGTCTGTTTTATCCAGTTTATCAAGGGCAGCTGGCAGACCGGAGAGCAAAAAATCATGGCTCTCTTAAAGGACCGGATTGATTTTTTTGTCAAGGGCAGTGGTTTTACCTGGCAGGCCGAAGATCGGGATGAGCTGATCAGGGAGACGAGAAAGGCTTTTCATTTTGCCGAGGATAAAATTTCAAGCGGCGAGTATGACATGGTTATTCTTGATGAACTGACCTATCTGGTCAAGTACGGTATGGTCGAAGAAGACGAGGTTGTTGAGATGATCCGCAGTCGCCCGGAAACGCAGCATCTGGTGATCACCGGCCGTGATGCTTCCGACGGCCTTATCGCCGCTGCCGACCTTGTTACCGAAATGCGCGAGATCAAGCATCCCTTCAGCCGAGGGGTTAAGGCGAGGAAGGGGATTGAGTTTTAGGAGGCTGTCCGAGAATGCCCTTTTTCCCTAACTCTTCGTTGTTTTAAAAAAATAATGCTCGTAATATCAACTATATGACTGTGCTTATTTTTTTGAAATGCCTCGATTTGAGAAAAAATGCCTATTCTCGACAGCCTCCTAAGTGACATTGAGATTTCGGATTTTAGATCTCGGATTTCGGAAAAAGCAAAATCCGCATTCAAAAATCCGAAATTTTGCTAGGGCATGGCTGACGGGGTTTTGAAGTTCAGCTCGGACAGCGATGTCCCTTGGGAGAGGGCCTGGCCGATGAGTTCACCGAAGTGTTTGGCCTCGACCAGTTGATCCTTTTGACGAAAGACCGGCGTGAAGATAAAG
>JAGHCC010000299.1 GCA_021160685.1 Desulfobulbaceae bacterium
AATCCCAACAGGGGCCGGATCACCCCCAACAGGCACCAGATCAATCCCAACAGGGGCAGGATCACCCCCAACAGGCGCCAGATCAATCCCAACAGGGGCCGGATCACCCCCAACAGGTACCAGATCAATTGTATCAGGCGCCGACTCAACCACATCAGGCACCAACTCAATCACATCAGGCACCGGCTCAACCTCATCAGGCACCGGCTCAATCACATCAGGCGCCGGCTCAATCCCATCAAGCACCAGATCAATCCCTTTAGCCTTGTCAAAATTTGCCCTTTGCGTAATAGCATCTGTCAGATCAGCATCGGTAAAGTCGGCCTTATAACAGTCGGCTTTGACAAGAAAGGCATTTTTTAGATTAGCGCCGGACAAATTGGCTCTGGTCAATATGGCCCAGTGAAGATTGGCACCGGAAAGATCTGCACCGGAAAGATCCGCCTGGACAAGATTTGCTTCCGCCAGGTTGGCACCGGACAAGTTAGCACCGGACAGATTCGCTTTGGCAAGATTAGCCAGGGAAAGATCGGCGCCACTGAGATTGGCGCCGGAAAGATCTGCTTTCTTCAACACTGCCTTCTGCAAATCCACGCCGCTCAGATCACACGTTGAACAGTTCTTTGTTTCGAGAAGGCGCTTATGTGCTTCGCTACGGGCAGGCTCTTTCACTTCTCCAGAATCACCACCAAAGCTCATAAAATCGTACCAATGACTCTCCTGCTCCTTAAACTTGGCAGGCGGCTGGGCTTCCTTGACGACAACAGAGCTGGATTCTGCCGATGGATCCTTTTCCTTTCTGGGAAAAATTAAAAAATCATACCAATGTTCTTCCTGGGCCTGTGCCGGCGCCTCTACAGCCTTTTTTGTCGGAGAGGCCGATTCAAAGGAATCATTGAAAACTTCATGGGAGAGAGTAAAGGTATATTCAAGTCCCCCATCTCCCCGGAAAGCCTGATAGCTGTCATTCATTTTTAAAATCGAATAACAAATTTTGTCTCCATCGCCCCAGTCCTTAAATTGCAGACAAAGTTGATCACCCTTGGAGATCTGCCATCTGCCGTCACTGCTTTCCCCCTTGTTGTTCTCCGCCTGGATTTGCCCGTTTTCCTGACAGAAAACATCGGCCTCCAGGGATTGATCCCAAGTTGTCATATGCAGGGTATTATCTGATACCAGCTGAATCAACTGATTTCCTGTAAGTTGCTTTGCTCCTGCCTTCCTGGAATTTTTGATGGTCAAATTTTGTGCGCATCCACAAAAAACAAAAAGAAACAGGAGAAAGAGAAGAATGGTTTTTTTCTGATTCATGACATAGTTGGTACGTTGATTGGTTAATTTATTTTTCTAAAAGAAAGCGGGGCTCAATATACCACAAATTGAAAGTGAATAAATAGAAAGTTCTCTTCCTCCAGCCTGAAACTTTAATTTTATTGCCCGTTTCCACGCTCTGCGTAGAAACGGGACAAACAACCACCCCCCCCCTGCTTTGTGCTTTTCAAAACAAAAAGGGGTTAAATGCGATTATCAGCATTTAACCCCTTTTTGTTAGTACCTTTTTAACAGCTCTACAAGAGCCGGCCAATCTTTCTACAAACTATGAATCACCGGACGCAGAATAATAACGAGTTCAGATTTACGAAATACGTCTCCGTTTTGCATAAAAAGTTTTCCGGCAACATCACCGAGCCCGACAACCTTATTCTCATCATAGGCTTCTCTGTCGTCAATCAAGCCGCCGATGACGAGCATTTCACCATTTTTCACCCTGACATTGGTATTCATTTCCCTGATCCTCACCCTGGGCAGACCGATCACACCGCCATCACCAAAGGTAACCGTCTCAATGGGATCCTGCTCAAGGCTTGAGGTGACCGGCGTCAGGTTAAGAACGACCTCTTTATCTTCGACAATGGTGGCGACAATACCCAACCCAAGACCGGACATCACAGTTCCAGGTTCGGCGGTATAGGTGCGAACACCTGTATCGGAATCAACATCAACGCTGACACTCTCAATAAAACGAATCGTTGTGCCGATTGAAATCATGGCCGGCTGGCCGTTCATGCAATTGATACGCGGATTGGACAGAACTTCCACGCTGCCCTGCTGCGTCATGGCATCGAGAAAAAATTCAAAAGAGTAAGAATTCAACGTGAAGAATTTATTCGTGGTGCCATTGTCATGGTAATTAGGATTCAGCTTTTGAAAATCAAAATTACCGACAAAACCATTGGCCAGATCGGCTGACTGTTCCAGCAGTTTTGCCCAGTCAATTCCGGTTCGATTATCAGCGGCGAGAGTGACTTCGACAATCTTTGCCTCAATAGTTACCTGTCGAAAAAGTTCTGTTTTTAAATTGTTGATATAAGCTGCACACTGCTCCATAATGGAGTGAGGTGCCGTCACGGTAATCATGCCGACACTCTTATCAATGAAATAAAATCCCTCACCTGTGGCATAGGTTGCCGTAGACGCGGTTTCTTCACCCCCGGCCGACTCGGTCGCCACCTCACCTGTCCGACCGCTCCATATCTGCAGGATTTTATCGAGATTGCCTTTGATGCTTTTCCAGACATCAAGAGCCTCATCTTCAGAAAGGGAGTTCTTCAGATCAAGGGTACCGGTCATCTGATGATCATCCCCGCCCGTACCACCGAGAACATCACCTCCGACAGCAGTGGAATAAGTTGAGGCCATGGCCGGAACAGCAATATAAAATTTTCTTGTCTCCTTATTTTTGATAACCAGGGTCTGACCTTTCACCTCGTAATGATAATCAACTTGTCGCAAAATATTATCGATGGCTGCAAAGAAATCGTCTTCGGCCCGAATATGAACATCAACAAGAAATTTCTGGTTTACATCACTGGCCCAGCTGATATTCATATTATGAAATTTTGCCAATTTTTTCATAATATCCCGCAACGACACAGGCTCCACAGACGAGATGTCGGCGCCCACTGGAATTGAAAATTCACTGGCCATATCAAGCTGATCAACATCATCAAGCAGAAATGTCGGATTCTGAAATCTCGGGGGCAACTCCTCGCTCTTTTCAGCCGCTTGCTGCTCCATATCATGCTCCGCCAACACATCACGGGCTCCGGCAGTGCTCTGCTCCACAAACTCGCGCACTTTCTGTTCGTTATGTGAAGACGTTGGAGCACAGGCCGCCAGAAGAGAGAGAAGCAGGGCAAGGACAAAAGCGGAACAAATAAATTTTCCCGTATCTTTCATAATGAGTACCAACTTGTTGCTTTAGGATTTCGTAATAGTTCACCGGGAGTATAAACTTTGGTAAACTCAGGGCTGTAAGGGTTTACCAGTGCCTTAAATTCGTTCGTTCGGAGATGAGGTGCTGGTGAACCCTTACAAGATTTCTGCCTGGACTTTTATTACAGACCCAGACGATTTTGAATATAGACTTTTAAGTTTTCAGGCATCGCATCGCCTGAATAAAGAGCGGAACGGTATTCTGCATCAGCAAGATCTTTTTGGCCGAGCTTATCGTAAAGACGTGCCTTGGAAATCATAATCTGCAGAGAACTGCCAAAGGCCTGCTCATACCTCTGCAGAAGATTTAGCGCCGCTTCATAACTCTGATTCTGCTCACAAAAGGCAGCATAGCTTGCCAGGGCCTGTTTCGACGGATTGTGCGTGTTGACGGCAATGTCAAAATAGCCCTTTGCTTCCTGAACTTTTTCAAGATTGGCCAGACTGATTGCTGCGGTTAAAGCCGCTTTCGCGTTGTCAGGATCAAATTTTAATGCCTTTTGGGCGTAATGGGCGGCTTTAGCATTCAGGCCTAGACGGCCAAGGCAGAGAGAAGCGATTCGATCGGCTAGCTTACTGTTTTCAGGCCATAAGACCATGGCTTTTTCATACAACGCCACCGCACCCTGATAGTCTTTTTCTTTTTCAAAATCCCTGGCCTGGCGGATCAATCTTTTTGCCTCCAGTTTTTCCCTGGGCACATCAAGCCGTTTCCGAACCTTTAACGGATCTGTATCCATCTCTATTTGCAAATTCGCAGAGGTATTTTCAGGCCAGGTAAACCCTTTGTCTTTAGGCGAAATGACAATGGTGTTAAATCGTTCCTCTTTTTGCAGGTCTTTCAGATTCAAGATGATATCCAAGGCAAAATCCCAGGGGACATCATTTAAGGCAAGGGTCAGGGAGCCGTTCACCGACTCATCAACAACTATATTGCGTTTACTGATTTCACCGATTAAGCGGAAAACATTATGGAGATCGATTTTAAAAAAATCCATGGAAATTTTCTGGGCATTGTATCCTCCAAAAGCTGAGAACTCAGGACTTTTCTTTTGTTTGCCGGAAGAGGAGGATGCTGTTTTCCTCGGCGCTGATTTTTTTACGGAAGCCGATTTCAGAACAGACTGTTTTTTCCTGTCTTTAGAAAGAGAAGCCTGTTTCTGCTCAGGCGCAACAAGACCAGTCGCAACAAGTGCGCTTACCGGATCCATTTCTTTCTTCGGGGGTGCTTGAATAATCACGTCCAGGCCATTGTCCTTCTGCTCAATGTCATAATCGAAAAGAGTGTCAAGGGTTGAACCTAGAACAAGTCGAACGCCGGAAGAGATGTCCAACATTTCTGTCCTGACACTCCCTAAAGGCGAATCACCAACCACAAACTCTGTTTTTTTCATTTCCATGTCAGGCAGATCAAGCAGCAAACGATGGGGATGCCCCATGCTTTTTGCAAGCCGGGTTGTGGTAAATTCCTTTATGGGACCGTCCGCCAAGATATGTAGCCGTGTTTCAAGAGCAGTCATCTCAACCGTAATCTTGCGAATAACGCGCAACTTTTGCGGCTGGCTATCGTTCTCTTCCTTGAGCTGACCAAATTGGACCACGATATCATTTTCTTCACGAACAACGCTGTAATCCCTGTTTTCGGCAAAAAGAAGTTGCAGCTGGACGATCTTGGGCACCTGACCTGCAATGACATTCCCTTTTATAAGGCTTACCGGACCTGCGGTAAACTCCAGGGGCAGACCTGCCGATTCCGACAAAAAGCCGTCAGCAATATCAATAACAAGCCGGGCAGGATTAAAAAGTTCATAAACGGTAAAAACCGGAGACGTTTCACCCTGAATGCGCAGGTGATTATGATCCGCCTTCTCCCATTGGATCTTCTGGATATGATATTCTTTATTTTTTTCCGCACCCTTTTCGATGACAGCCTGTGAGGTCATGGGTACACCCAGGACCAGAGCCAAGGTCAGCAGAACTCCAACCTGAAAAAATTGATTCATTTTAACTTTCAGGGTCATTTTACATCTCCCCATCTTTCTTTAACACCATTTGAACGGTGTGATGTCTTGTTTTACCCGAGGTCGTTTGAAAACTTTGTTTTATGATCACCATGTTAGCGGTAATCCGGTCAACAATTCCTGATCTGCCAATTTTTGTTCCCTTACGGAGGACATATCCCATGCCGACAGAATCTTGAACCATGGCCAGCGGGCCTTCTTCTGCAAAAATAAGAGCGACCAGGGTCAGCTGACCTGCTTCATACTGGCGCATTCCAGTTAACTCTTCTTCCTCAAAACCCATTTCCGTCTGGACAACCTGTTCGGAAATAAAAGGCATAAAAGGATCCAATCGCCCCTCTCTTTTGTAAACAAACGTATTAATGGAACCAGAAAGCATTTTTTCCAATTCAACAACATTCTCGGGGAGACAGCCTGCTTCTTTTGCCGAGGATGAATTTGATTTCGAAACGGGTACGGGATTTGCGCAAACAGAGCTGTATCCCCAAAAGACAATGACACAGCAAGAGCAAACAAGCGCAAGCATCCGCTTAATGGAACAGCAGGGAAATATGGAAGAAATTGAAATCATGTTTTCCGTCAGTCGGCTATTTTTTTTTCTTTTTTTCATCAGTCTTTCCAGAAGACTCGATAAAGCGGTAGGTAACCAGATTAAATTTTGTATTCAGGATCATCTCCCCGTCCTCTTTTTTTGGGGAACTCATATTGATGCTGGAAACAGAAACGATCCTGGAGAGTTTGCTGATTTCATAAAGAAAAACACCCACATTATGATAAGGGCCGCGCACCTGAATATCCACGGGGATTTCCGCGTAAAATTCTTTGAAAACCTCTGATTTCGGTTTAAACGTCTCAACCTCCAGACCCGAGCTTGTTCCCTTGCTGGAAATACTAGTTAACAGAGTTGGTATTTCCTGCTGCTGAGGCAGAAACTGAGATGCCATCTTAAACATCTCGGTTGTCTCTTTCATTTCAGCTTTATGCTTCTCGAGATTTCTAACTGTTGCCTCAACCCGTTTTATTTCCTGCTCCAACCTCTGCTCTTTGGCCCTTAACTGCTTAATTTCTTTACTTTTAGGGGTATAACTCAGAAAATAAAAGGCAAGGGCCGGAACAAGGACTGCAACAATACAAATCCCTATTTTATGTTTTTGATTGAGACGGGCAACCTTGTTATCGAGAAACGAGTTGACGGCCTCTTTTGTCTTGTTTGCTTTCATTTACTTCTTTTTTCCCTGGAGAGAATTCTCTTCCTTACCCGGATTCTGGGTTTGCAGGGTTAAGGAAAAGGATTTTAGCTTTTTGCTGGCAACCATCACCTGAGAAGATTTACCGAGCACGGCATCGGCAAAAATAGGCGAAGCCTTTAAACTTTTCATGTATTCGGCAATTGTTCTGTTATCCAGAGCTACCCCTTGTAAACTCACATTATTTCCCGACTGTTTTATGCTCGTCAACCAGAGCCGGTTAGCAGGTGAGACTGAGGCTATTTGATCCAGAACCTGCACCGTGATTTGCGAATTTTCCTTTAATTTTTTTATGACGTCTATTTTCGCGTCAAGAGCCTTTTTATCTTTCTCGAGTTTTTTAATCTGATTTAAAATCGGAGTATACGATTGTTTCTTATCGTTGAGTTTGGCAATGCTCTCATGCAAGGCTGAAACTTTCTGACTCATCCCGACTGCAAACAAGCCAAGCAGGCCAAGCAACACCAAAAAAGCAACGAAAAAAACCAAAACCTCGTTACGAACTCGAATTCTCTGTTTAATTTGCCGGATCGGCAAAAGATTAATCTGTATCATTTTTTTATGAGTCTACCTGATAAGGGGAGATTCCTGGTTTTAGCTCTATCATTTCTTGTCAAAATGGTTACTATTCAGCAGCACTCCACCTGAAAGTTACTCAAAATGGAATAATTCTTGTCGCAAGCCCCATGGCAATAGCCATTTCAGGGGAAATGTAACCTAAGTAGTCCGGCTCAATTTTTTCGGTATCCACGATTGCATGCGAAAAAGGAGCAGACAGCTCGACTGGAAATCCGGTTTCTTCACTGAAAAACTGATCGAGCCCCTTTACCTTGGCCCCGCCTCCACCTAAAACCATCTTTTCAATGGGTTTATCGGGATAGTTGGAATTATAAAAATCAACAGCTTTCTTTATTTCCATAATCCATTGCGTACAGATATTGCCAAAAATTTCTTCAAGCTCTTCCTGTTTGTCTTCCGGAGCGACTGAACCGAGCTTCAGGGATTCGGCCTCATCAAAGGAGAGACCGAACCTGGCCTGGATATCTTCTGTCAGCTGCCGGCTGCCCATCATAATATCCCGTGCAAAAATTGATGTGCCGTCAGAGATAATATTGATATTCATTTTTGAAGAACCGATATCAGCGAGAAGAATTGTTCCTTCGCTGCCATAATTAGCTTCATAAGAATTTTCCAGGGCAAACGCATCAACATCAACAACGACGGTTTTCAGACCGACGATGTTCAACATATCCAGATAACCGTCAACAACATCTTTTTTAGCGGCAACCAGCATGACATCAGTTCGATCTTCCGTTTCACTGTTTGTTTTTAAATCCTGAAAGTCCAGATAAACCTCTTCAATATCAAAAGGAATGTACTGTTCAGCTTCAGTCTGGATATGCTCGGCCAGTTCCGTCTCTGTCATAACGGCCAAATTCACCTTTTTCATAATGACGGAATAACCGGAAATAGAGATCGCCACTTTTTTACCCTTTATATTTAAATTCTTAACAAGGGACTTGATGACCTCGGCGACAGCCTCCGGATCCTGAAGTTCACCGTCTTCAACTGAACCAGCAGGCAAAAGAGCGCTTCCCAAACTGATTAACTCCAAACCATCTCCGCTATCATGCATCTCACAGACCTTGACAGCATGAGAACCGATGTCCAAGCCAACGGCAAGGGTTTGTTTCTGAACAAAGGGAAGACTGAAATTTATATTCATTTTAGCCATGAAAATTGATGAGCGTCCGAAAAGATTATTCTTTTTTTGTGAAACTTTTGTGAAACGTTTCTAAATTATTAAACGCAGAATGTTTTTAGCTTGTCAAGTGGGAAACTCTTTAAAAATACTACGCAATCTTCTTTCTATAAAAAATTGAATAGTCATTAAAACAAATCGGAAATCAGTTTTTACAACATTTAGTGCTGTCAAAAACAGCAAAACACTATATATAGTAGAAGGATTTTTCTAATCGGAAAATTATAAATAGTTTCTGCTGAAACGAGTCAGTGATTTTTTAGTCTGCATTCTCTTCCTTAAGCAATTTTTAAGCCGCAGATCAAGATTCTTGAGTTTCACGCCATTTTGGTTTACAAAATGCGATAAACAGACAGACGCTCTACTCTGTTGATCAAGCATACACATAGGATATTTTTTTGACAAAAATACATAAAAAATCAGTAGTTAGAGAATATGCCGAGGCTATTGTCATCGCCCTGATTCTCGCCCTGTTTATCCGCTCCTTTATTGTCCAGGCATTTAAAATTCCGTCCGGGTCAATGATCCCAACTTTACTGATTGGCGACCATCTTCTGGTAAATAAATTTATATACGGTATAAAAAATCCTTTCACCGGAGCCACCTGGATTTCGATTGGCGAACCAAACCGTCGGGACATCATTGTTTTTAAATATCCGGAAAATCCCAAACAGGACTTTATCAAACGTGTCATTGGTGTTGCCGGTGACCGCATTGAAATTATTGACAAAAAGGTCTATGTTAATGGTGAGATTTTGGAAGTTGACAATGCTGTTTATCGTGATAAACGGATTTTTCCGGGAAATGTGACCCCACGTGACAACCTTGGTCCCATTGTGGTTCCTGAAAATTCCCTTTTTGTCATGGGAGATAACCGTGATAATAGCCATGACAGCCGGTTTTGGAAATTTGTCGATTTGAAGGCGATTAAAGGCAAAGCTTTTATCCTCTATTGGTCATGGAACAGGGAAGATTTTGCCGTCCGCTGGAACCGACTGGGAGACTTGATCCACTGATACTTGAATCCATAAAACAAGGGACAAAGGGGCTAAGGGACAAAGGTTCAGAGGGGTCACTTTTGCCAGCATAATCAATAACTGCCCGCCTCTTTTAATGATATGGAAAACGAATACCGTTTCAACCATAAGCATATTTTAGGTCTTGAAGATCTTTCCCGGACCGATATTGAATTTATCCTGAATACGGCTGATTCGTTTAAGGAGATATCAACACGACCCATCAAAAAAGTACCCACCCTTCGCGGTAAAACAGTCATCCATCTCTTTTTTGAACCGAGTACCAGGACCCGTCTTTCCTTTGAAATAGCGGCAAAACGGATGAGTGCCGATACATTTAATATTTCCGCATCAACCAGCAGTGCCAAAAAAGGTGAAACCTTAGTAGACACAGCCATGAATCTGGCAGCCATGAATCCAGATATCATTGTCATCCGCCATTCCAGCTCCGGCTCTCCCCGGCTGCTAGCCAATCATATCGGCGCTTCAGTGATTAATGCCGGTGACGGGACCCATGAACATCCCAGTCAGGGATTGCTTGATTTAATGACCGTCAAAGAAAACAAAGGCTGCATCGACGGATTGAAAATCGCCATTCTCGGCGATATCAGCCACAGCCGGGTGGCCCACTCCGATATCATCGGCTTTTCGAAAATGGGGGCGGAGGTGTGTGTTTGCGGTCCGGCCACCATGATGCCGGTTGGAATTGCAGAGCTGGGCGCCACGGTTTGCGGATCAAGGGAAGAGGTCGTAGAAGGGGCCGATGTGATCATGGCCCTGCGCATTCAAAAGGAACGGCAAACCGACCCCTTGATTCCATCCCTGCGAGAATATGCTACTTTTTTTGGAGTTTCCAAAAAAGTAGTTGAACTGGCCAGGCCCGATGCGCTGATCATGCATCCCGGCCCCATTAATCGCGGGGTGGAAATGGATCCGGATATCGCCGATAGCTCCCGTTCCGTGATCCTTGATCAGGTCACAAATGGTGTGGCTGTTAGAATGGCCCTTCTTTATCTCATTATGGGCCGTGAAGGAAACGAATAAAATGGTAAGCGATCACAGGCACCGAATCTTGCCGTAATCAGGGCGTCCGACATAGAGGGGCTATAGTTGCCCACCCTGCTTACGGCAATCTCCGGCACCTGTGACCGCTTACAGAATATGGAGTGTCACTAAAATTTAGGAGCTTTACCCCGTGATTGGTTACATAAAATGAATGGACAGACCAGATCTCTCCTGCTGAAAAACGGCAGAATTATTGATCCGCAAAACAAAATGGATGAGCAGGCTGATGTCCTCATCGTCGATGGCAAGATTGAGAGGATCATTCCACCTGGAACGGGAAACGGCTTTTCCGATCATGACCTTCCCTCATTTGACCTGGCCGGCAAGTGGGTTCTACCCGGCCTGATCGATATGCATGTCCATCTTCGGGAGCCTGGTGAAGAGTATAAGGAAACCGTGGTCAGCGGCACCCGGGCTGCCGCAACCGGCGGCTTCACCGCAGTAGCCTGTATGCCCAACACCCAGCCAGTCAATGACTGCCAGTCAGTGACTCACCTCATCCTGGCCAAGGCCGGACAAGGTTTTGCCAGGGTCTATCC
>JAGHCC010000207.1 GCA_021160685.1 Desulfobulbaceae bacterium
CACCAGATCAGCGCCAGTAGTTGTGTCGATGGGCAGGGATGCCAGGCCGCCGCTGATGGTCATAATAATTTTTTTGTCCTCAAAAACGAAATCTGCTTCTTCTATTTTTTTCCGGATTCTCTCGCTTAAGATGAGGCCCTGAACCTTTCCTGTTTCCGGCAGGATTATGATGATTTCTTCACCGCCATACCGGGCGGCAATGTCCTCGGAGCGAATTTGTTTCCTGATGATTTTAGCTATGCTTTCCAATACATAATCACCGGCAAGATGACCGAAGGTGTCGTTGACCTGTTTAAAATCATCAAGATCGAGAAACAAAATCGACAGATCGGTTTCATAACGTTTGGCGCGGCCGATCTCTCTCTGCAGGGAGTCATCGAAAAAATGGCGGTTATAAAGACCTGTCAACTTGTCATATTTGATATTTCTGATTGTATTTTCAAAAATACGAATTTCTACAATAACCGGGCTTTTCAATGACAGATGGACTGAACAGAAGTAATCGCAGATGGCTGTTGTCAGCTTCACTTCCCGGCCAAGCAGGGCAGTCATACTCTGGCGGTGGGATATAATTTCACGCCAGCATTTTTCAGCTTCTCGACTGGGAAGATCCAGGTGGGTCAGGACATTTAAAATTACCGAACAGGTCAGCATGCCCATGTCATCGACGATCCGGTTCAACTCATTAATGAGTTTTTCATCCTGGTCGGAATAATCATAGAGACATTGAAGGACTTTATCGCGGATCAGTCGCATAAAAAATACCTGTTTTTCTTTTTGTGTAGTTCGTGGATTTCGTGGCAAAAAAATGATTCTATTTCAGTTGCGCCGTTGGCCGTCCAGCCAGTCAATACGGCTCCAGAGTCCTTGGAGAATGAGCACCTCACGTTCAGTGAGATCTGAACGGCCAAAGATGCGGCGGAAGGCGCGCAGGATATGATCGGGATTTTGCGGATCAAGATATTCAATATCCAAAAGAGTCTGCCGCATGTGTTGATACATATTTTCAAGGTTTTGAGACAGGGCCGGTGTTCTTGTATCCGGGATCCTGGATTGACGGTCATCAATCTTTTTTTCTATCTCATAAAGACAGAGACAAACCGCCTGGGCAAGATTCATGGAAGGCAGTTCATCACGGGTGGGAATTGTGACCAGAACCTGGCAGAAGTCAAGTTCGGCTGTTGTCAGGCCGTGATCTTCCCTGCCAAAGACCAACGCTGCCCTGTCGCTTGGAGGCAGGGTTAACAGCCGCTCACCAATTGCATCCGGGCCGATAAATTCCTCACGATATTTGCCAAAGCGGCGGGTCGTGCCAAATACCAGATGGCAATCGGCGACAGCTTCGGCAAGATCGGAAAAGACAACGGCCTTGTCAAGCAATGATCCAGCCTTGACCGCCATGTTCCTGGCCTCGTCGGACAGGTGATCCACCCTGGGATTCACAAGTCGCAGATCATTAAAGCCGAAATTCATCATGACCCGGCAGACCGAGCCGATATTTAATGCCCCTTGCGGTTCGACAAGAACAATGGCAGTGGTTCTCAGCACTCCAGATTCCCGACGATTGCATCTCCCATCTGTACTGTATTGACGGTTTTATCGCGATCTACGGCAATATCAGGGGTGTGGATGGACTGATCAAGTGTCCTGGCAACAGCCTGATCGATTGCATTGGCCGCCTCGGGGAGATCAAGACTGTATCTCAGCATCATGGCGGCAGACAGAATCTGAGCAATGGGATTTGCGATTCCCATGCCGGCAATGTCGGGAGCAGAACCGCCGGCCGGCTCGAAAAGACCGAATTTTTTCTTATTGAGACTGGCAGATGCCAGCAGTCCCATGGAACCGGTCAGCATGGCCGATTCGTCGGAAATGATATCGCCAAACATGTTTCCGCAGAGCATGACATCAAATTGACGGGGATTACGGACAAGCTGCATGGTGGCGTTATCGATATAAAGATGGTTTAACTCCACGTCTTCATATTCTCGGGCAATCTCGGTGACCACCTCCCGCCAGAGAACCATGGTGGTCAGCACATTCGCCTTGTCAATGGAAGTTACCTTTTTTCTCCGAATACGCGCTGCTTCAAAGGCCATCCGGGTGATACGTTCAATCTCCGCCCTGGTATAAACCATGGTGTCATAGGCCTTTTCATCCGGGCCGCTTCCTTCCCGGCCCTTTGGTTCGCCGAAATAGATGCCACTGGTCAGTTCCCGGACACAGAGAATATCAAATCCGTCTCCGATAATATCAGGCCGTAACGGACAGGCTGCAGTCAGAGACTTGAACACCTTGGCCGGCCTGAAATTACAGAACAGGTCAAAATGTTTTCGCAGGGGAAGAAGGGCGGCCCGCTCGGGCTGCTGATGCGGTGGCAGAGTTTCCCATTTCGGTCCGCCAACGGAACCGAACAGAATTGCGTCACTTTCCTCGCATGTTTTGAGAGTTTGAGAGGGCAGGGCCTCGCCATGATTGTCAATGGCAATGCCGCCCACGTCTTCGTAGACATATTCAAGCTTGAAGGAAAAGAGATCCTGGGCAACATCAAGAACCTTGACGGCCTCGCGCATGACTTCCGGACCAATCCCGTCACCTGGTAAAACAGCAATTTTTTTCATAATTAAATCCTTATATTAAAATAATCATATCTTCTCAATACGTGGTGGAGCACCGATTACCTCCCCCTTTAGCAAAGGGGGATTTATTTATAACCTGCCACCACTTATTGAGAAGATACAAATAATCATGTTATTGTCCGCAAACGCCACTATACAGCTTTATCCATGAGAATCAAGATTGAAATTTTCGGATGAAACCGGATCGTAACAGTTCACCAAGGGCTATTTTTTTTGGAGAAACTCCATATTGTAAGAATTCATCAGTGCCACAGATTCGTACAGGTAAGCGGAGCGAAGATGAGACTCCGAGCTGGGCGGGGAACAGCAGTGAAACGGCGAATGCCTATGTGAGCCAGCCTGAACTTACGAAAATGAGGTGCTGGTGGACTCTTACACCGGATCAAGGAAAGATTTCCAGCCAGGGAAGGGTGTGGTATGATGGGCAAAATCAAAAGAGGGGAAACATGACGACTTGGAGCTGGATCTTTACATCAATCGCCTTGAGTGGCGCTTATCTCAATGCCCTCAAGAATAAACTGTGCTGGCCTATCTGGTGTCTGTCCAATTGTGGCTTCATCATCATCAACATCAACCGCAACCAGTGGCCGGAGGTGGTTCTTTTCGGCATGTTCACGGCAACCTCCATTATCGGCTGGAAAAAACATGATGAAAAATAGTACCTGTTCAGCAGCATCCCTGGATAATTCATACTGAGCTTCCAACGAAACTTCGCTTATTGCCGTAACAATCTTTGTTGTAGAATTTTTTGTAGATCACGCCGTCCATCAAACACACAATGAACAAAGACATCTTTACCTGTTATTTGATAAATGATGCGGTATAGTTTGTAATGAATCTCTCGAAATTCTAAAACGTCTATTCTTTCTAGCTCTGGGGGTACATGGCCGCTTTTTGGTTGTTGGTCGAGACTATTAATAGTGCTTTGTAGGTTGGTGAAGAGCTTCTCTTCTTTGCTTACAGAGTCATATTTTGCAACATATAAACCCTATCTTGTCGCAGGGATACGTAACATATCGCCGAGTATGTCAAGTTTTGACAAGCCGGGACGTTGAAATTTTCACCGCATTTTTATTTTGCACCCGAACCCAAAGAAAGGTCAAACGGGGATCTGACCCCTTTACTGGCTATGGCAGAAAATACTGCCATAGCAAAACCGTCCACTTCACCATCATGGTCAAAATTTTCCCGGCAGTTTCTGTTAAGTTTGGGAAGGTACACCTTAGGTGTGATGCTCAGTATAGATATCAAGTAACCGCCGTATCATTTTTTGGTACTGGGTATGGTGTTTTTTGGCTTCTTTTTTAAAAAAATCTATACTGGCCTTACTGAGTGTAATAGTAACCTTAACATTGTTTTCCTTGAAAACAAGCTGTTCCGGTGGAGGAAGAAAGTCGTCAATTATTCGGACTTCTCCTAATGGTTCATTCGTGTACTTAACTTTTTTTCTTGTTTGCGTTGTCATAAATCTTCCTCCCTTTACGCCAATAACCAGCACCAATTATACGTATGGTATTCCCGCGAAACGTAAAACGCACTGTGCGTAATGCCCTTATCAACCTTACCAAAACAGTAATACCTTTTTTCATTTTGGCTGTGATTAACATCTTCAGCAATGACACGCTGTGAATCGGCAAATGCGTATTGCGCAAGTTCAAATGAAACCTTATGCTTCTCCTGATTTTGCTTGTTTTTTGATTCGTCCCATTCGAAACTGTACCTTTTTCATTTCTAAACTATATCCACCGGGAGACCAAAAAGCAATACTATTATATGGTTTTTTATATGGTTGTTAGAGAAAACGCAAAAAAGAGGCAACAAG
>JAGHCC010000280.1 GCA_021160685.1 Desulfobulbaceae bacterium
AATCAGTGCATCGTCCACCGTGACAACGAGGGAACTCATTGAATTAATAAGAAAACATGGTTTCAGCCGTATTCCGATCTACTCCGAAAACCCGGATCATATAATCGGCATTCTCCACGCAAAAGATCTTCTGATCAGCGGCTGTTCGGAATCATCAAATTTAATCGAGTCCATGGTAAAGTCAGTTTTTTTTGCCCAGGAAAATCAAAAAATCACCACATTGCTGCGGGATTTTCAATCTAAAAATACTCATATGGCCGTTGTCACCGACGAGTTTGGCAGTATTCGCGGACTGATCACTCTTGAAGACGTGCTTGAAGAAATCGTCGGCGAGATCGAAGATGAATCCGACAAGCCGGAAGAGCAATGGCATTTAATCGACGAACATACTTTGATCACCTCCGGCAAGGTCAACCTCGAAGAAATTGAGAACTTTTTTCATGTCTCCCTTCCTGACGGCCACTATGAATCTGTTGCCGGTTTTATCATCGACAAGTTTGACCGTGTACCGGAAACAGGGGCGGAAACAACTTTTCAATCCCTGACCTTTACGGTTCTTTCAGCCAGCAAGAGACGAATTGAAACCATCAAAATCCATCAGGATGTTTCAGGTCTGACTTCATAATGAAAAAACTGAAACCAGCCGGCACAGCGCTTTTGACGGCTGTCCTGCTTTATCTTTCTTCACCGGGCCCGGGTTATGGTTGTCTTGCCTGGCTGGCACTGCTTCCCCTGCTCTACCTCTGTCAAACCGAGAAACCTGCTCATGCCGCCCGGTGGGGATTTGTCAGCGGATTTTTATACCACCTGGCTCTTTTGTACTGGATCGTCATCGTCCTTGGCAAATACGGCAATCTTCCCCTGTGGCTCACCCTGCCGGCCCTTATCCTGCTGGCCGCCTACATGGGGCTTTATCTGGCATTTTTTTCGGCTATCATGAGCTGGTCCATGCCTGTTGTTCCACCCGTCTGGACGGCTCCCCTGGTCTGGGTTTCCCTGGATTATGTCCGCGGTCTCCTTTTTTCCGGTTTTCCCTGGCAGGATCTCGGCTACTCCCAGTTTCTTTTTCCTGAAGTCATTCAGATCGCCGACCTGGCCGGTCATCACTCCATCACTTTTCTTATCGTGCTGGTCAATGGTCTTCTCTTTACCTTGCTGCCCTCCTCTTCATCCCTGAATACGGGGCAAAAATCAAGAAAATGGCATCATGCCGTGCCGGCTCTTTGCCTCATTGCCGCCGCATCCGTGTACAATCATCAACGGCTGAAGCAGATTTCAACCGATATGAATGAAAAAACCGTGAAGCTGGCTGTTATCCAGGGCAACATTGAACAGGATCAGAAATGGCTGCCGGAAAACACGAAAAAAGCACTGGGCAACTATATTGATCTTTCGAAAAAAGCACTGTCCGCACAGCACGCCGACCTTCTTATCTGGCCGGAGACCGCTCTGCCGTTCTGTCCGGTTGACCACCCCCTTTTCGCGGAATTAATTAAAGATCTGATTCTGGAAAACAAAGTCAACCTTCTCTGCGGAGCGCCCATGTACACCATTGACGACTCCTCAAATATAACAATTTACAATAGTGGTCTACTGGTCACGGAAAAGGGAATCGATGATCTCTATTTTAAACAGCATCTTGTTCCTTTTGGCGAATATATTCCTCTGCCGAATCTTCTGCCTTTTCCCAAACCACTGGTGGAAACCATGGGAAATTTCAGCGCCGGAAAATCCGTCCGACCGCTGACAAGCGGCATCATCCGGGCCGGAACACTGATCTGTTACGAATCAATCTTTCCGGAACTTGCCAGGAAAACGGTGCAAGATGGGGCCAATCTCCTGGTCAACATCACCAATGACGCCTGGTTTGGACGCTCCAGTGCCCCTGTTCAACATTTTTCAATGGCCGTACTCCGCGCCGTTGAAAACCGACGGAGTTTGGCCAGAGCAGCAAACACCGGCATCAGCGGCTTTATTGACCCAACAGGTCGAATCATCGCACAGTCGCCCCTGTTTAAAACATATTACCTGAATGCAGAAATTCCCCTTCTTGAAAAATTGACCTTTTTCAGCCGTTACGGGCATCTCTTCCCCAAGGCCTGTTGCCTTCTTCTCATCCCTGCCTTTTTGCTGATCCGACGGCAAAAACAAAAAAATATTGGTTTGAGACGTTGAAATGATTATATTAATTTTTTGTACAAATTCACCAACAAACCTGTTGAACAAGTTTAACAAATAAAACTAGTAGAACCAGTACAACCAATCAATAAAGAGGCTAACCATGTCAGCAGAACTCAAACAGAAACTTGCGAATATCAGAGCCCGCCTGAATACCCTCCAGGAGCATCTTTGAGTTAGCTGACAAGCAGGAAAAACTGCAAAAACTTGAGCACCAGACCACAAATCCCAATTTCTGGGATAACACGGAAGCAGCCCGCCAGACACAACTGGCCATCAGCCGCCTGCAGTATCCAATTGAAGGCTGGCATTCCTGCAACAGTACCATGGAGGATGCCGAAATCCTTCTTGAACTGGCGATGGATGAGCATGACGAGGAAACAGAGAAGGAAACTTCGCAGATCATTTCCCGTCTGGAGACGAAGCTCCAGGATTTTGAAATCGAATGCATGTTCTCCGGCGAACATGATGCAAACAATGCTATGCTGACCATTCATGCCGGTGCCGGTGGTACGGAGGCCCAGGACTGGGTCGACATGCTATTACGCATGTATCTTCGCTGGGCCGAAGCAAAAAGATTTTCTACCAAAATCCTTGATCTCCAGCCCGGTGACGAGGCAGGTGTCAAGAGTGCTACCATTATGGTGACCGGCCGTTATGCCTATGGCTTTCTCCGTTCGGAAATGGGCATCCACAGGCTGGTACGCATTTCGCCCTTTGATGTTAACGGTCGGCGCCACACCTCATTCGCCTCTGTTTTTATCTTTCCGGAGCTTGACGACGATATCGAAATCGACATCAACGAAAAAGATCTGCGAATTGATACGTACCGGGCCAGCGGAGCAGGCGGCCAGCATGTCAACAAAACCAGTTCAGCCATCCGCATCACTCACCTGCCGACAAAAATTGTCGTTCAGTGTCAAAATGAGCGTTCCCAGCATCGCAATAAGGATATTGCCATGAAAATGCTCACGTCCCGCCTCTATGAAAGAGAAAAAAAACTGCAAAAGGAAGAGCGGGAAGAACTGCATGGAGATAAAAAGAAAATCGCCTGGGGAAGCCAGATCAGATCGTATGTCTTACATCCCTACCGTATGGTGAAGGATCACCGGACAAACTGTGAGATTGGTAACGTGGACAGTGTTCTTGACGGAAACCTGGAACCGTTCATCAAGGCGTTTTTGCTCTGGCAGCATTAAAACTGTGTGACGACTCATAAATATCGTAAAAACAGCACGATAAACACAAAACTTTGCACACGTCATTCCGGCTACAAACATGCCGGAATGACGATATGTTTTTTTGTTACTTTTATAATAAATGCCGGGATTTTCCCGGTTAGGATACTGAATAATTACAAAACTATTTGATTGGTCTTATTTCTTATTGGTTTGACTGGTTGAATTGGTGTAACTTTTCAATAAGTGGTGATTTACCGACAACCTCCCCCTTTATTAAAGGGGGATTGAGGGGGATTTGTTTACAGTTTGCCACTACTTATTGAAAAGTTACGAATTGGTTCCCTCAGTGATCCATTGTTCTCGCTTCATCCTCATCCTGCCATTATGGACAAACCTATCGACCCGGAACTTTTGCATCAATGCGTCAAATGCGGCGCCTGCACCTCGGTCTGTCCTGTCTACCGGGTTACCGGCCGTGAATCGCTGACCGCCCGAGGAAAGATCCATATTCTTTCCCGCCTTGTTGATCCGGATTCCGCAGTTTATAGTGATATTCTCTCCAAATGCCTTCTATGCGGCGCCTGTTCCGAGGTCTGCGCCTGCGGGATCGACATTACCAGGTTACTCATTTCAGCCCGTTCCAGTCTGCCGACTCGATCCGACAAACATTTCCTGGCAAAACTTTCCACTATCAGGAGCCTGGGCTCCCCTGCCCTGCTTTCCGGGCTGTCTTCTCTCGCAAAAATCGCCGGCAAAACTCTTCGAAAGCTTCCTCTCGACAGCGGCCTGCGCCGAAAACTGTCCTTTCTGAATCCGGATCTGATCAGTCAATCTCATACCAGGAATCAGAACCTTCTGGTCCGACTTCAGCCCCAAAAAAACAAAAAACAACCTACGAAATTTGCCTATTTTGCCGGCTGCCTGGCCACGCATCTTTATCCGGATATCGCTTCAAGTGTTTTTTTTCTGGCCGAGGCGTTGCATTCTGGAAAAATTGACAAACCGTCAAATCAGGTCTGCTGCGGTCTGGCAGCCATGGCCGGAGGAAACCTTGATGAGGCACGCAGACTTGCTAAAAAAAATATCAACGTCTTTTCCTCCCATTCCCTGCCGATCCTGACCTCCTGCGCTTCCTGTTTCAGCCAGCTGAAAAAATATCCCGATCTTTTCTCTAACGAGCCGCTCTGGTACGAAAAGGCAAAGAAATTCAGTGCCAGGGTTATGGAATTTTCCTCTTTTTTTCATGAAAGATTAAAAGATGCTTCCGCTTTTCTTCTGTCTGATTGTCATGATCTTAAAAAAAAATCCGTTTACTATCATGATCCCTGCCACCTGCGCTTCGGCCGCCATCAAATTGTCAGCGAACCACGGCAACTGCTGACAAAAATAACAAAGCAACCACCTGTGGAACTTGCTCTCGGCCCTCAGTGCTGTGGGCAGGGAGGACTTTTTCACCTGTCCCATCCCGACCTTTCCGGTGATATTTTTTCCCACCTTCTCGATCAGGTTGGTCAAACAACAGCAGAGACCATTGTGACCTCCTGCAGCGGTTGTCTTCTGCAATGGCAGCAGGGCCAACCGTCCAACGGAAAAACATACCAGGTGAAACATCTGGCCTGTTATCTGTCTGATTTCTTTACAGAAGCTTCTTAAAAGCTGTTTTTAATCCCTGATAAAGATTTTCATGCGGCCGCCATTTCAGGTTGACATTACCTCGAAGAATGATAAACTCGAAATAATTTTTGAAAACAAAAATCTAAAAGGATAACAATATGAAACGACTCATCATTTTCTTTGCCGGCACGTTTCTCTTTTTCTCTTTCGTCACATCTTCCGTGGCCGAGATAGACTGGAACATCAGTTCTGATTTCAAAACAGACTCAACTCCCCTTGACCTGGCCAGCTCACTGGATGGAAAATTGATCTTCACTCTGAGCAAAGGAAAGGTCCATATCCATTCCAATGACGGCAAACTCAAAGGCACCATTGAGGTAAATCCGGACATGGACAATATTTCGGTATCCGGACTGTCCCTGGCTGGAATTGAAGCAAAAATCTATCTTAGCAGTACAAAAAGCAGGACCGTCCAGGAAATCAGCTACTCTTTTGTTGTTCAGATCAATACCAAGAACTCTCCTTTTCTCGGTAAAGAGGATGCCCAGGTTGAAGTAGTCGTTTTCAGCGAATTTCAATGTCCACACTGCAGCCGGCTGGGACCGCTCTTTGAGGAGACTCTGGCAAACAATCCGGAAACCGTTAAAATCGTCTACAAAAACTTTCCCATTCGAGGTCATAATAATGCTAAACCGGCGGCCCTGGCGGCCCTGGCGGCTCATGAGCAGGGTAAATTCTGGGAATATCATGATGAGTTGTATGCGAATATGCGCCAGCTTGGCCCAAAAAAATATCAGGAAATTGCTGAAACGCTGAAACTTGACCTGGAAAAATTCAAAAAAGACCAGACTTCTCCTGAAGTGAAAAAACAGCTTGAGAGGGATTTGCAGGATGCCAAGCAGGCCGGAGTCCGAGGTACGCCAACAATTTTCATTAACGGCAGGAAACTGAAAGATCGGAATATCGTCAGCGTCCAGAAACTCATTGATGCGGAACTGGATCGGCTCGGGAAAGAAAAAAATGTTGATTAATGCCGTTAACTGAAGGGGAAGATTCCAAAAAGAATCATTTTTTGTAAATATTCGGCTATCCCATTTTCATATTGATCTACAGCTATGAATATCTGATTTACATGGCATGTTTGAACAATGCTTTCGACTGTAGGGGCAACCCTTGTGGTTGCCCGTTTTTTGATTGCCACGCAAAGAAAGGGTACCCACAAGGGGCACCCCTACAGTTCGTGGCTATTTTAAATGCCATTCGGGTTGGACGAATATTTACATGTTTTGTCGTAGGTTCATGGCTGAAAATCTTATTTTGCTTAAATTAATGACATTGTATCGTAGATAAAAAAAACCAGAACGAAAAAAACTATTCAATTGACAACGCAAATCAGCAAAAAACTGGACTTTTCCAGCAACGAATCGGCAAGCCTGCTCTATGGACACCTGAACTGCAACCTGCAGGCTATTGAAAAGGCAACAGGGGTAACGGTCAAAGCACGCGGCACGTCATTAACCGTCAGCGGCCTGCCCCATGAGGTGGACGTTGCAACGACAACATTAAGACAAATTTACGAACTGATCGGAACCGGCTATCCCATCTATCCCCAGGATATCACTTATGCTATTAACATTCTGGAACGGTCTCCCAATACCAACCTAAAGAAAATCTTTCTGGATAAGGTCTTTATTACAGCAAAGCAGAAAATCATTTCACCCAAAAGCGTCAACCAGAAAGAATATATAGAAGCCATTCGCAACAATGATATTGTTTTCGGCATCGGGCCGGCCGGCACAGGCAAAACCTACCTGGCGGTGGCAAGTGCTATCGACGCGCTTGATAATGAACAAGTAAGACGCATCATCCTGG
>JAGHCC010000105.1 GCA_021160685.1 Desulfobulbaceae bacterium
ATTAACAAGTTACATTGTTAACCGGCTAGCTTTTTTACGAGGTCTATCGTCTGTGATGTGTCTCAGAATTTGAAATGTTCAATTTAATTGTAAATAATCACTATGATATTATGTTGTCGACGTTTCGTCCATTTCTTTTTTCTTTTCAAGGAGTTCCATAAGCAGTACCGTATCATTCGCCTGATGAGCTTCATTAATTCGCCGAGTTATCTCGTCCTTTTCCAGGTCAAAAATATGATGCTTAATCCAATGTATCATCTCCCCGGCTACCTCGTTTTTCTTCTCCTCCGCAAAGGCAGGCGTTTTGACAAGAAGACTGGAGATCAGAGACCTCTCCCGGCCGGAGAGCTGTTCTAAAAGCAGATCCACAACTGCACTTCCCTCGGCCGGGACAATGTCTGTCATGCAATTAAGAATCACCTGACAGGTGTCATGATCCATAACTTTTTCTATACCCGCGTCAAGAAACGGCTCAAAAAATTCAGGATAGTAAAGTAAAAATTCCAGAATCTGCTTCTGTTTCAACGGCAGATCAGGAGAGCTATGCTTCCGCTTGTGCCCGGCAGACGCTGTTGACAGAACAGATTGTTTATCATTTTTTAAAAGATGCTCCGGCTGCAAACCCAATTTCCGGCTAAAGTGTGAGACAAAAAGAGAACGTTGAAGATTCCGGTCTCCCATGCTTTTGATGATGGGTCTCAACTCGTTGACAATTTTCCCTTTTCCTTCCAGGGTCAGGCCGTGCTCCTGCACCAGACGCTCAAAAACGAATTCCGGCAGGGATCGGGCCATGGCAATCTCTTTCTCCATCTGTTTTTCGCCAAACGCCCTGACAAAGGTATCGGGATCATGATCAGGCGGCAAAAGAACAACACGCGCATCAAGCTGTTCGGTCAGAAACAGAGGCACCGCCCTCATTGCGGCCTTGAGACCGGCGGCATCGCCGTCAAACAACAAAATCACCCCGGAGGCATATCTTTTTAAAATTCTGACCTGATGCGGGGTCAGGGCCGTGCCCAGGGGAGCGCAGACATTACCGATATTGTGGGCCACTAAAGACAATAAATCAAAATTACCCTCAACCAGAACAATCTGATTTTCTTTTCTAATTTTTTGCTTATTCTGATAAAGACCGTACAATGTACGACTTTTGTTGAAAACCGGGGTCTCCGGAGAGTTAAGATATTTCGGCTCACCACTACCGAGAATCCGGCCGCCAAAAGCGATAACCCGGCCGCTGACATCAAAAATAGGACAGACAATCCGATCACGAAACCGGTCATAATGGCCGCCTTGCTTCTTTTCCACAACAAGCCCCGCATCCGCCGCAGTTTCAGGGCTGATATTGGCACCTCTCAGGGCTTTAAGAAGAAAATCCCAGCGTTCGGGCGCATAGCCAAGCTTAAAGGATGTAACAATGTCAGGGGGAATCCCTCTTTTCTCTAAATATTCCCTGGCTGCCCGGGCACCAGGCTGATGCAGTAAAAAATCATGATACAGGTCTGCCGCCTTTTCATTGGCCTTATAAAGCCTGTCTTTCTTCCTGAGGCGGGCCTGGTCCGTTGCTGATAATTTCTGCTCAGGCAGCTGGATATGATATCTTCCGGCCAGCTCTTTCAGGGCCTCCGGAAAAGTCATCTGATGAAAATTCATCATGAAGGTAAAGACATCGCCGCCTGCACCGCAACCAAAACAATGAAAAATCCCTTTTTCCGGATTCACCGTAAAAGAAGGGGTCTTCTCGGAATGAAACGGACATAACCCCTTATAATTGATCCCTGTTTTCCGCAGACTGACTTGCTCGCCGATCACATCGACGATATCGGCCGCATCTTTGACCAGCTGTGCCGTGTTGTCTTGAAAGAAGGCTGTCGTCATAATTTTCTAGGTTCAACCGCCATAGCCAAAAAGGCGGATGCATAATCAGAAGCAAGATAGTATAGTTTTGTCAACCTGTATGGAATTTAAAATAATCATGAATTGTAGGGGTGCCCCTTGTGGGTACCCTTTCTCTGCGTGGCAATGTAAGCGTTCACCAGCACCTCATCTTCGCCCATTTGGGCCTGCTTACATAGCACCAGTATGCTACGCAGCCCAGGTAAGCGAAGACTCCGAATGAACGAATCTAAGGCACTGGTAAACGCTTACGGCTATGAAATTTACCGAAACCCGTTCTCCAGGTGAATGGTTACGTGGCAATCAAAAAATGGCAACCACAAGGGTTGCCCCTACAGTCGAAACCATGGTTAAAATATGTAAATTAAATATTCATCGCCGTGGATCAATATGGAAACGCGACAGCCGAATATCTTACTAAAATCCATCCCAAACAATAACAAGATCAACACATTACAAAAGATCAGCTCAAGCGTCAAATTTTGTCACCTGGTTTGATATGCAACTATATCCCAAATAAGGCATTTTACGAACTCTGAAAATATTTTTTTTACAAACCTGTCTCAAGGGGTCGCTTTCCGGCCATAAAATCGATAGTCAAAAAATCAGTACTATGCTGGAAAATAAAAAAAACGAGCTTCCGGGAGGAAAATATGACAGAAGATATTGCAAAAGTTCTCAGTTATGAAATCAAAAAGGAGCTTGCGGAGCGCTACTTCGGTTTTCGTAAACTCATTGAAGATGATAAAAAAGAATTAGCCAAAGAGCTTCATTTTTCCTCTATTACGGTGGAGCATAAAATCATCCAGAGTCTGGTTCGTCTGTACATCCTCCTGCAGGACGATGGTCTGATCCGTGAATTCCTGGATCTCTCCGGACTGGGTAAGAAAATATTTTTCGACCCCTATCTGCTCCAGTCTCCCACCATCAGAAAAAAAGTTTTTAAAGGTGTAACAACAAGGGGATGGACTCAATCCAGCCATTTCAAGAATCTGGTGCTGGACTGCTATGAAATGCTGGTGGACCATGTTGAAACCTACCGAGAAAAATATGCCGAACTGCTGGAAAGCCGGGAAATCATTGACGAGGAAATCAAACTGTTTTATCAAAAAAACGATATTGGTAGTATCATGAGCTTTCTCCGCAGTATTGACAGCACAGGCTCATCGCCTTCCGGCCTGGATGGAGGAATTCAAACGGATTTTTCCCAAAGTATGGAAAAAAAGATGAAGCTCCATCCGCCTGAGGCCATTGAGGAGAGTATGCCCGTTATTCCGTCCCTGGTTCCGCTGTCCCGAATTAAAGGCAAATTAAAACAGCTGGCGGATAAGGCCTCTTCCCTGCACGAGGGTGGATTTCACCTTCCATAAATATGGATATCGTACAAAACTTTTCTTCGATTCCCATGGCAACCCTTGCCGTGGCCTGTGGCCTGGTCATGCTGGTGGCTGGTGGAGAACTGCTGGTTTCCGGCGCAGTCAAACTGGCCGAAAAACTGGGGATGAGTTCATTACTGATCGGTTTGACCGTGGTGGCGTTCGGCACCTCTGTCCCGGAGCTCTTTGTCAGCCTGTCAGCCGTATCACAGGATCATGTCGATATCATGCTGGGCAATGTCGTGGGCAGCAATATTGCCAATATCGGTCTTGTTCTGGGCTTATCCGCCTTACTTTCCCCGCTTACCGTTCATTTTAAAAAAATCTCCCTGGAGCTTTATCTTCTTCTTGCCACAAGTTTTGCCGTGGTCGGAATCGGACTGATTGGAATTTTCAACCGGCTTTACGGCATTATTTTTTTCGGAGTTCTTCTTCTCTATACCTATCAGGCCTATCGTGTCGGCGGCAATAATCAGGAGACCCCGGCAAAACAAGACGACGTCAAGGGCTCGTCCTACTTTCTTGTTGTCAGTTTATGTGTGACCGGCCTGGTTATCCTGGCTCTGGGCTCGAATCTTTTTATTGACGGCGCCATTGATCTGGCCCGATTTTTCGGGATCTCGGATCTGGTGATCGGTTTAACCATGGCGGCCGTGGGGACCTCGCTTCCGGAACTCGCCTCCTCTTTGTCCGCGCTGCGCCGCAATGAGGGAGATCTTCTGGTGGGCAATGTCATCGGCAGCAATCTTTTTAATTTGATGATGGTTCTCGGGATCTGCGCCACATTTCATCCATTTGCCCTGCCAGGCCAGACCCTGATCCGCGATCTGCCGGTAATGATCTGCTTTTCAGCTGTGCTGATACCTGTTATATTTTTCCGTCATGGTTTAAATCGGCTCAACGGAGGTGTCCTGCTGCTGGCTTATTGTGGATATATGTACAGTTTGCTTTAAAGCAGACTTCGTAAATTTTTTTTGTTATTGACTGCAAAGCCTTTACTGGCAAGGAATTTAATCAAAATTAGACAGTTGGTCTGGGTTAAAAGGTTCAAGGTTCAAGGTTTAAGGTTGCTGGTACCCTTGAGATAACGGGTATCCTCTGAACCTTGCCCCCTGAACCTTAAACGATACTCCAGGCAAATTTGCAGCAGAATGTCCAGAAAACAGCATCAATTTTAAGATGATTTAACGAGGTCTGTAAAGGCACTTTTCCACCCATCGAAAATAACTTTAGAAAATCCTATGAAAAATAAATATGACAAAAACGAGGCGCAATTATATATTAATTCATACGCAAACCAGCCGGAGGAGCTGGCCTTAAGGGTCTATACCTCCCGCCTCATCGGCCGGGACGATTCTCTTGTTCTCCACGGCGGCGGCAACACCTCGGTGAAGGGCAGGGCGACAAATATTCTTGGCGAAGAAATAGAGGTCATCTATGTTAAAGGCAGCGGCTGGGATCTTGGCAATATCGAGCCTGAAGGCCATCCGGGACTCGATCTCGCTTATCTTAAAAAACTGAGAACAATTGACCGCCTCAGTGATGAGGAGATGGTTAACCAATTCAGAACCCACCTGCTGGACGCCTCTGCCCCCACCCCCTCCATTGAGACCCTGGTGCATGCCTTTCTGCCCCACACCTTTATCGACCACAGCCATGCAGATGCCATCGTCACCCTGACCAACCAGGAGAAGGGCGAAGAACTGCTGCGTGAGGCACTGGGAGAAAAAATCGGCATCCTGCCCTTTATCATGCCCGGCTTTCCTCTGGCCAAAGCTGTGGCGGATCTCTATGACTCCATGCCTGACATGAAATGTCTTATTTTAATGAATCACGGCATTTTCACCTTTGGAGATGATGCCAGAACCTCCTACGAGCGTATGATTCATTATGTCAGCCTGGCGGAAGATTTTATTAAAGCAGCCATGAA
>JAGHCC010000313.1 GCA_021160685.1 Desulfobulbaceae bacterium
AAGTAATGAGGATATTCAACCGGATCGGGACGCAATGAAAAAGATTCTTTTTGTGGATGATGACAGGGAAGTCCGTCGGTTTTTTCAAAACGAGCTGGAACATTTCAATCTCCCTTTCTCGGCTCTAGTTGCCGAGGATGGTGTCAGAGCAATAGAGATTCTGCAAAAGGAATTTATCTCTGTTGTTGTCGCTGACCTGAAGATGCCAAGAATGGATGGCCTGGCTCTGTTAAATGCCATAACCCGTGATTATCCCGATATTTCCGTCATCATTATAACTGGTTATGCTACTGAAAAAATTAAAAAAATGGCCCTGCAAAGCGGGGCGGCCGGTTTTATTGAAAAGCCATTTAAGATTGAGAGATTGATCGGCCCTGTCAATGCGATTCTAAAAAATGAATCTGATGGTGGAACATTGCATGGGGTGACGCCCGGCATGTTTTTGCAACTCGTTGAGATGGAGGAGAAAACATGTACTATCCGACTGACTGACGGGGATACAGGTGAACAGGGAGTGCTCTTCTTTGACCAAGGTCTTTTGCTCGATGCAAGAACATCCACATTGCATGGTAAAAATGCTGCCTATGAAATTTTCGCCTGGGATAATGTTTCCGTCGCCATTCAGAATATCTGTTTTCAAAAGCAGGACAGAATCAAAAGTGATTTACAGGCAATTCTTCTTGAGTCAATGCGCAGAAAGGATGAACAGGACCAAAATGAAAATGAAGTCATCTGGCTGAACAGTGAAGACGAAGAATCCACTGTGACGGAAATCAACCTTTCAATTGATGTGGATGATCTCTCAGTGGAGGAAGTTCGAAAGATGTTGAGAGAAGAAATCGGCCAGGAGTGTTTACCTGAAAAGATTATTGCAGACAGTTCCTGGGATAACTTTCTGTCTTACAGCACACAGTTGGGAAAATGTTTGGGAGGGGGCAAGTTGAAAGTGGGATTTATCGATAACAACTCATCTGGAAATACTATTTTACTTCCCGGCCGGGAGACGATCATTGTGTCCATAAGTTCCTCCTGTCCTCGCGATAAAATTATGGATCTTCTCAGTCGGTAAATATGAAGCAGATTTTTAAAGATATTATAGCCATTGACGGCGTGAAAGGGATTTTACTGTTTTCCACTGAGGGACGGCTTCATTTTCATGAATTGAATTATCCTTTTCATGAAAATCCGGCCCGACAGGATTGGTCTTTTTTGTCTTCAATGATGAAAGGTGTTCGGGAAGCTGATCTCATTTATGAAAACAGCCGTTTTTATTTTCGATCAACGGCTGCCGGTTATCTTCTGGTCGTGATGGAGAGAGCAACACCCATCTCTCTCGTAAGGCTGTCCTGCGACATGGCCATACCTGCCTTAAAAAAACAGGCAGATGCGCCAAAGGGTATTATGCGGTTCTTCAAACGTAAGTAAATAAGGAGAATAGGGTCATGAATTATGGCATAGATCAAGATAGATTAGTCACAATAGACAACATTATAAAAGAGGATCTGATTGAAATAGGCGTTGACTACGCCTTCATGATCGACACAGCCGGAAATACCATCGCAAAATGCGACAGTGGGGGACAAGATTATGATGTAGCGTCTCTCGCGGCTTTGGCTGCCGGGAATTATGCCACGGTGGATGCCATGGCAAAGATTGTCGGCGAGCAGGAATTTTCTCTTCTTTTTCATAAAGGAAAAAATATAAGCATTCATTTCAGTACAATTAATGAAGAATTCTTGCTCATCATTTTATTTGGCAAGGAGGTATCACTCGGTTTTTTACGTCTGAAGGTGGCTGAGGCCATTGAAAAAATAAGAGGGCTGTGGAAATAATTTTTTTTAATCAGATACGAGAAGGGGAACGAGTTGGCATTTATTAACATGAAAACCCGAGAAGTTCAGGTCAAGATAGTCTATTACGGTCCTGGCCGTGGCGGTAAGACCACGAATCTGGAATTTATCAATGAGAAGTTCCGGGAGCGGATCAAGTCCAAAATGATCAGTATCAAGACCCATGGCGACCGGACTCTTTTTTTCGATTTTTTGCCCTTTGATATCGGTAAAATTAAGGGATACGATATTAAAATTCAGATGTATACGGTACCCGGCCAGGTAAAATATAATGCCACCCGTAAACTCGTCCTCAAAGGGGTGGATGGACTTGTCTTTGTCGCCGATGCCATGGAGGAACGGAGAAAACACAATCTGCTTTCCCTGAAACAGCTGCAGGAAAACCTGACCACATACAGGAAGAATATTTTTAAAATACCACTTGTCCTTCAATATAATAAATTTGATCTGAAAGAACAAAATGTTCCTCTTTTGTCTCTTGCAACAATAGAACAGGATTTGAACGGAAAATTAAAAGTTCCTTCCTTTGCCGCTAGTGCTTTAACAGGAGAAAATGTTGTTCCGACTTTAAAAAAGATCATTTCCGTCACAATGGCAGCGATACAAAAGGAACTGCGATAGTGACTGTCCGAAAATCCACTTTATATCGGAATAAAGATATTTTGTAAAAAGTGGTTGTTTAGAAGAACGCGAAACAGGAGGTTGTTTGTGAACACGGATATCAAAAGCGAAGCTGAAGGCCAGTTTGAAGATCTCATGGGCGGGTCTGTAGAAATGACAGAAACGGCGGTAGAAGACTTCATGGTTGGGGATGTGCAAGATGTCAACTCCACTGAAGAAGATCTCATGGTAGACGATGTGGAAAAGATCGAAATGATTCCCGCCTCTGATGAGCAGAAGGTCAGTGAAACGATACAGGCTTTGAAGACAGCAGTATTAGCCTTTGAGTGGGAAATCAACGATGAAAACATGGAGAGATTCAATTTCGAGGTGAGCCACTTAAAGGAGATATGGCGCGATGACAAACTCTTACAAATTTTTATTCAAATTCTTGAGGCCTTGGGAAAATACATCACCGGCGCAAGGGTAAAAGCGCATCCTGACTCGGTCAAACTTCTTCTTTCCGTTTATGAGGCTCTTGAAAAAGTCGTTACTTCGCCACGATTAACCCCCAGGGGTAAGAAAAAAATTCTTTATGTCGAAGTTGAAAAGTACGACGCTTTAAAGGTTGAGATTACCAGCCGTTCGGAAAGAGTTCAGAAAACAGGGAGTGAAGAACAAGCTCCTGGATCAGCGCCTGCCGGTGCATCATCGATGATGGCTTCACATGGTGGAGTTGGAGGTGATGAGCTTATTGTTGAACGTGGTGATCATGAGGATTTTCCCGAACTCGATGCCCGGCTTGATTCTTTTTTTGATGAAGAGTCCCTGCCGGACAGTGGATATCCTGGAGCATCTTCCATCTCTGAAGTGCCGGCCCATCCGGAAACGGAAAGCTGCCCGGCGGTGGATAATCTCATTGATGATATGTTCAGTGACGTCATTCATAAAGGAAAGAATGATTCGGATGTTTCCCCTGAGCAAGGATCGGCCGATGAAGAGGACATTTTCCTTGTTGGAGAAGATGTTGACGATACTATTGAAACGGTCACTTCCTCCGAGGAGGATCAGGAGGTGATTCTTGGAGTCGCGGAAGAGGAGGAAGGGCCTTCCGTCATTGGTGATGTGGATTCTCTCACCCTTGATCTTGGCGAAAAAGATCAGGAGATTGTTCTGGAAACAGCGGAGGAACAAAGTGACGAATCAGTGGCTGGCATGATCGATGATTTTTTTGGCGAAGAAGATCAAGTCGCTTCCCCTCCGTCACAACCAGAAGTTCCTGATACCTTACCCGTTTCGCTGGAAGAAGTCTTTACCGATTTAGCCGAGGCCGAACAGGTTGATGATGATTTGGCGGAGCGACTTTGCTCGGAAATTAGCGAACTGCTCAAGGTGTTGCATGGCCAACCTTCATTGGTGACGATTGGGGCACTTCTCTCATCCCTGGCCGGTGATCTCAAAAAAGGATCGTTCTCTTTCCGACCGAAGGTCGCCGGCATTCTACTTGAAATGCATAAAGGTCTGATCCAGGCGGTTGATTCAGACGATACTGAACTTCCGCTGCTTGTTGCTAATGCGGTGAAAAAATATCTTCTCTGGAAGGAAGAGATATTTCCTGTCCTCGCTTTAGAAGCCGAACCCCTTGAAGCGCTGCCAGACGAGATTGAGTCTGCCGAATTGGACAATGCAACTTCTGTTGAGGAAGAGGAAGAAATTTTACTTCTTGACGCCGAGGACGAGGTTAAAGAAGAGGACAAAGACGTGAGCGTCATGGCTATGGCGGAAGAGGTTCCGGAGCAACTTGACGTTGAATTCGGAATTGAGGAGAAAGAGCAGGTTTCCCCTGATGCCGATTCTTACCCCAAAGAAGGTTTATGGACGAAAATAAAAGGTATTTTTTCCAGGAAGTAATTGTGCTGAACTCGTAAAACCTGTTTGTTCAACGGAGGACGTAAAGAACGCAGAACCTGCGGTTTTGCGTTTCATTTGGACTTTTTACGAATTTAGCAATTCATTCAGCTGATCGCGGGCAAAAGCAATCTCCGGGTCAAGAGTTAGAGCCAGTTGGAAAAAATGTATTGCTTCTTCATTTTTTCCAATCATTCGGTAGTTTACTGCCATGTTGGCGTAATCTATGGCCGAAGAGGGCAAAAGTTCCACGGCCCGCTCAAAGTGGCTGATGGCCGTTTCGTACTCCTCCAGTTTAAAATTACAGACCCCCATGATGTTATGGAT
>JAGHCC010000468.1 GCA_021160685.1 Desulfobulbaceae bacterium
AACCGTTATAGAAGAGGGTTGAGATGAGAAATTGGCAACACGCAGGTCTCTATCGGGCCGGTTTGAATTTGCCAGAATTATTTCCGTAAAAATCTCCTGAAGCTCATCATGGCCAAGCTCTGTTGTTCCTGTTTCAGCCATGACCGTCATGGCAAGACAACACAGTGCCAGACAGTGCATAATGACGACAATTTTAACGTTCATTAGAGTTTTTAGCGAACCAGGTTATTCGCAATTTCAAGAAGTTGATCCGCTGTTGTGACGCCCTTTGAATTGGACTCAAAGGCACGCTGGGTAATGATCAGATTGACCATCTCCTCGGTGACATTCACATTGGAAGTTTCGAGAAAATACTGGGCAATGGTGCCGGTACCATCTACCCCTGGATCAGAGTCGACAGGATCACCGGATGCCTCGCTGGCCTGATAAAGATTCCCACCCCTTGCTTTCAGGCCGGCAGGATTGATAAAGGTGGTCAGGGTGATCTGGGTGGAGGCGACAATCTGTTGCTGGTCATCCAGGGCGGTGAGCAATCCGCCGGAATCAATGGCGATCTCGGTCGTTTCCTCGGGAACGCTGAACTCAGGCTGCAAGCGGTCGCCGTTACTGGTGACAATATATCCATCACTGTCTAATTTAAAGGATCCGGCCCGGGTATAATACTCATCGCCGTCCCGCAAAATCTTGAAAAAACCATCGCCTTCAATGGCCCAGTCCAGTTCATTACCGGTTTCAGTGAAGTCTCCCTGGGTAAAGATCTTCTGCACGGCAGTTGGACGGACGCCGAGACCGACCTGGATGCCGGTGGGAACCTGACCGCCGTCAGCGGTTTCCGCACCAACGGACCGAAGAGTCTGGTAGTAAAGATCCTCAAACTGGGTTCTGCTCTTTTTGAAGCCGCCGGTGTTGACATTGGCAAGATTATTGGCAATCACGTCGAGCTGAAGCTGCTGGCCGTTCATGCCGGTTTTGGAAGTATATAAGGCACGTATCATGATAAAATCTCCATACAGTTTACCGGCCGGATTATGAGGAGGGCCAGCTGATTTTTTATTGTTAATTTTCAGAATATTCGGGTCAAGAAAATGGTTATGATGTCAATTTCCCAACCTTCCTGATGGCCTCGTCATCCATCTCATCAATGGTGTGGATCAGTTTCTGCTGAGTCTCATAGGCCCGGTGCAGATCGATCATTCTAGTCATCTCCATGACCGTATTAACATTGGACTTCTCCACAAAGCCCTGTTTAACGGTAAATTTTTCAGCCTCAAGTTCCTGATTCCCCTCTGTCAGCCGGAAGAGGTTTAAACCCTCTTTCTCAAGACCTGCAAGATCTGAAAAGGTGACAATGTCAAGTCGTCCCGCGTCCCGTCCATCCACAAGCAAACCTCCGTCCGAGCTAAGGGAAACATCATCGCCTTGAATGGTTATGGGTCCGCCCTCGCCTAAAACCAAATGGCCGCTGGGCGTAATCAGCTGACCTTCACTGTTCAGGTCAAAACTCCCGGCTCTGGTGTAACGCACACCCTCTGGTGTCTGGACCTTGAAAAAGCCATTGCCATTGATGGCAAAATCAAGGGTGTTGCCGGTTGCAGATGCTGCGCCTTCTTCATAATTCGTTAATAATTTCACAGCTTTGCCAACACGACCCTGGTCATCATTTGTGGTAAAAATCATTTCCCAGAAGGTCAGATCCTCTCGTTTATAGCCTGGAGTATCAATATTGGCCAGATTGTTGGTAACCTGGTTCAAACGCTGCTCCTGTGCCATCATGCTTTCAGTGCATTCAATTAAGCCGAGGCGATTGCTGATATACATAAAAAGTCCTCTTTAAGTGGTTTGCAATTGTTGCTTACTGCAACTCATGTGCCAAAAGGACCGGACTGACGGAATTGACTGCTTATGAAGGGAAAGGAAGGTAATACTCAGGAGAAAGGAAAGGGCTGTACGAGTTGGGCCGGAAGCGAAATCAGCCTTCCGGGCATTTTTTTCCTATTCAGGACACAAAATGTCAGGAATATTTTTCATTGGTTCGGTAGATAAAAGCCAGAATCTCGGAAACGATGATGTAGGTGGAGGGGGGGATTTCCTCATTGAGATTAAGACGGGAGAGAATTTCGACGAGATCAGAATCCTCTTGAATCGGAATATCGTGTTCCCTGGCCAATTCGATGAGTCTTTCAGCCAGCTTTCCACTGCCTGTTCCTATGACCCGGGGCGCATTCTCTCTCTCGAGGTCATAGCGCAAGGCCACCGCCTTTTTTATCGGTGGCCGATCTGTCTTTTTTTTCGCTGTCACCTCATCCTCATCGGCCTGTTGCAGGATTATTGTAAAAGTTCACCAGCACCTCATCTTCGCCCATTTGGGCCTTCTCGAATAGCACTAGTATGCTTCGAAGTCCAAAATGAACGAATCTAAGGCACTGGTGAGCTTTTACGCCTCGAGTTTTTCTAAGTTATGTAGCCCTTGGTGAACTATTACGGATTATTCATACTATTCAGGATCACCCCACGGAGTCGGAGTTTATACCCTGCTTTTAAGGGTGCTTACCTCTGAACAATTACAGAACGGTGGTTAGACCAATTTGGTGGCCCCACCTGGATAGTTGATTATTCAAAATACATAGGATACATGAATATCTCATGCTCCTGTTCAGAGAAAAAATCACGCCAGCGGCGTTGAGGGACAACTCCGGCATAAAGTTTTGCCGGTTGAGACTCATCACCGGCAAAAAATTGATACCCACTGATATAGCCCATGATTTCCTGGGATTGCCAGATTGTGACCAAGTCAAAGCCATCCCAGCTCATGCCATACATGGTTCCCTGGGAAAAATCTTCAGGCTTCCCTATCTCTTGAGGGGACACAGCTGTATTCTGTTTGATAATAATATCCGGCAGCTGATCGTAATTCATATCGGCAACAAGGATGCGGGTCGGCAGCGACCACTTCTCGGCGCTCCCCTCATCCAGACCCAGTTCGATTGAACCGCCATACGGCCCATCACTCTCCCAGAGAACTTCACCTGCCCTTTTCATCACCTGGAGAATACGATCTCTACCCATCAAAACGATTTCTTCACTGCCGTCGCCGTCCATGTCCGCCATGGAAAAATTAAAAATATTCGCGGATTCGGGAACAGGAAATTCTTCCCTATGTTGAATCACCTGACTGATCACCTTGAGGCGGAAAACACCGGGAGCAAACCTCGTATCCTTTCCCGGCTCCTGCCCGGCAAGGATAAGGCCCTGTCCTTCCATATGCATGACATTGATATACCACCTTTCATTTTTGAAAAGATAGGTGAATTGACTGCCATCCCATTCAAGACCAAAAGCGACAGGTCCTTCACTGGTAACGGCTGAAACATAAATTTCGCTTCTACCGTTGCAATTCAGGTCAGCCAGCCCCAAAGTCAAAATTCTGCTTGAGGGAGGGGCCATGATTTCCTCAATCCCACTTAAACGCATGCCATCCAGACGGAAAATCCCCAATTTGTCCTCTCCGGCAAGAACCGCATCCAGATGGCCGTCACCATCAAGATCACCTAGCTGCATGCTCTCCATGATCACTTCGATATCCACAATTTTTCGTGAAGCGAATGTTCCCTCGCTTAGGGCCGCGTATGCGAGAGGAGAAGACGTCAGGCTGGAACCGGTTATCTGGTCAGGAGGCAGATTATTTTTCGAATAGGCCGCTTGAAGGGGAGGCAGCGGGCACATATCTCCCGACTGAACAGGCTTCAAGGCTCTGTCCGGATGAGCGGACTTAAATGAAGAGAGCGATGATTCATCGGTTGGCTGAACTTGCGGTTCCACGTCCCTGTCCGAAGGAGAAGTCGGCTGAAACGAAGAAAGTGATGGTTCCGCGACAGGACTCTTTTTCCTGGGAGCAGGCCGTTTACTGCCGAAAATTTTCTCAGCAATCTGCCAGGCCAGAATGTCTGCAGCGAAAACAAACTGGTCTTCCTGGCATTCCATTGTAAAAGTCTCCAGAGGGGTGCTGCCGCCCTTTGCATAAACATCCGCCTCAGCCATAAAGAAATTATTATCCTTTTGATCAAGGCGGCCGGTGAGCAGATAATCTACCTGTGTGTCTTCCATGAGTTGCTGTAAACGCGCAATTGACCTGTCTCCATCCGTTAACGCATGACCTGTCCGGGAAATATCGACAATTTTCACCTTGGCCCTGGTGGCGATCCGGCTGATCAACATACTTTTCAGTCCCTGACGCTGGGCGGTGATATCGGTTCCGCTGGAACCACCAAAGGCCACCACCCCAAGACTTATAGGATTTTTCTCCAGACTGTATGCCGGAAAGGCAAAAAGACAAGTTATCAGTATGCATGAAAAAATTCGGAGAGATGGATAAAAGACTTTATCAAACATATGAATACCTGTTGCAACCGGGTTCAATGAAACAGTATAACCTAATCACCTGAGGTGAAGGCTCTAAATTAAGAAGTTTGGAGATACGGAGGGGCTGTCCCTTTGCCACTTATCAGCACATACAGAAAAGACGAAATGTTTACAAAACCACAAAAATAATCTCTTCAACTGAACAAGTTAAAACCTGTTAATCTTACCGGGATTCAAGAGTTAGTCCAATACTTTTTTCATCAAATGAGTAAAACAATAA
>JAGHCC010000297.1 GCA_021160685.1 Desulfobulbaceae bacterium
CATTATGGGTAAGGGCCTTTTATGCTTTTGGGGAGAAATGGACTCACTAAACTCTGAAAAGCCAACAAGGTTTTTAATGCCACAAAGCTTGAAGAAAATATGATCCCTTTTCACTTGTTTATCTTGTCGATCTGACTGGGGTAGGTAAATAAGTAAATCAAAACGGTAGCGGCGTATCTGGCAAAGTGTCTGTAAAAAAGCTACCCGAGGTTTCCTGTTTGGATCATACCCAATAAAATCATCAATTAGGCCAGAATGATTTAGTACCTGCGATGCAAGAACAAACTGTTTGTTGGGATGCACATCATGCAGTAAAGTAATCCGAGCAGTAGGGTAATGTTCTCTGATAACATGAAGTGCAGGAATTGAAACCAGCGTGTCACCTAACTGTCCCGTCCGGAAAATCAATATATTTTGTGCATTCTTTATACAGGACAATTCTTCGTCTCAATTATATATTTGTTGTATATCCAGTGACCAAAAAAAAATCTGATTACCATTAATCAATCCTCAGCTAGCGAACTTGCCTGAAGTGCAATATGTAGGTGTAGTATTTCGATTGTGGAGGGCAATACATGAACCATCATGTCAAATCTTTCTTAACTGCAGCCATATAAACTTTTTGAGACCATCCTCGTAACCCACGTGCAGCGGTATGCTTTTCTGCATTGTTACTGCCCAGCAGCCAATCTTGCACAGGAATACTAAATCCGGTTTTTTTTCTATGTAATATGTTCCTGGGAAGAGATTTTTTTGGCGTCAATGCCATATCTTTTTTGTTCAAGAGATGGTGGCTCGCAATGGCAGATATCACTGTGCGAAACAAGTTAATATCCACCAGCGGAACCCTGATCTCGAGGGAGTGGGCCATGCTTGCCCAGTCGGCGTCGCGTAGTAATTGGTTACGCATATACCACTCCAATTCCAAAGCAGATACCTTAAGGTGATCATTTTTAATATTTGCTGTCGTTTCCTGTAAACGATTCATTGTTTGGAGTTTTTCCAACCCCTCTTTGCAGGTTTCTTTTTCCAGTAGTTGCGGCAACTCCCAAGGCATAAAAAGGCTGCGCCGTAGGAAATAGGCTCCACCGTAAGTCCCACCGTATTCAAAAACACCAGCATACTTTGGTGATGTCATTCTTTTCACTAATGGAGCAGATACAAGACGTGCCAGTTTACCGACAGGTGAAAGCCGGGCAAGCGGTCTCAGTTGCCTGACGATTTTTGGTATCTGTCGGAAGCTCGGATAGCCACCAAAGAGCTCATCGCCACCAATACCGGAAACCGCAACTTTTAATCCCGTAGCAGCGGTTACTTTGCTAACAAAATAACTGTTTACTCCATCAATGGTGGGCTGATCCATTGCTTTGAGTAAATGGGGAAGCTCTTCTGCAAATTCCTCTTTTTTTATCCACTCGGTTTGATGATTGGTGCCATAGTGGTGCGCCACGCTCTCGGCGAGCGGTACTTCATCTTTTTCTGTTCCCTGGTATTCCCGGAAACCAAGGGTAACCGTATGGAGATCACTGATCATTTCGGTTGCCAGAGCGGTCAGTGCTGTGGAATCAAGACCGGATGAGAGGAAAAATCCCACTGGAACATCTGCGACAAGATGATGCTGGACACTGTCGATTAATGCCTCCCGTAGGTCGTCCTGTTGCCAGTGTGATTCCTGCATACTGGAGAAAGTCTGCTGTATCTCCTTACTGATGCTGAAAAATTTTGTGAAACGCTTATTGCCCTGTTGATCAATCCATAATGACGTTCCGGCAGGTAGTGCATGGATTGAGCGATACAGGGTGTAGGGCTCAGGCAGATATCCCCATAAAAAGAAACCCACCTGTCCGGCTGGTTCCAGGTCCTGTTTTATTTGCCCACCGGCAAGGAGGGCTTTTACCTGGGAAGCGATTCGTATCCCCTTGCCATTGTCGGTATAGTAGAGTGGCTTGATGCCAAAATGGTCACGCACAAGGAACATCCCTTGTTTGCGTTCGTCCCAGATGACAAAGACAAACATGCCCCGCAAATCGTGAACCATTGATTCGCCTTTTTCTAAATACAAATGTAACAGAACTTCGGTATCGGAATGTGTGCGAAACTGGTAGCCCTTTTTTTTTAGGTCTTGGCGCAAGGCCTGGTAGTTATAAATCTCACCGTTAAAACTGATGACCAGCTTACCGTCTTCACTGGTCATGGGTTGTGCTGCATTATCCGATAAATCAATGATCGCCAAACGGCGGTGACCGAGGCCCACTCGCATGTTCTCGGTGTACCATTCGCCTTTGCCATCAGGACCCCGCAACCTCATATAATCACGGATTTTCCTCAGTTCATCTCGATCAACCGGAGGAGCGTCGTTATGGTATGAGTATATTGCTACTATGCCACACATATTTTCATGTTATCAGTCTTCTGTTAGCGGTTTATGTAGGAGTTCCTGGAGGGGGCGGACTACTCGGTACATGGGGTTAGACCAAAAGATAACCTGTTAAATCAATTATTTATGTCCTGAAAGTATGCTTTTTTGATGCTTAGAAGACTCTTTTTTACCTCGAAAAGTGTACTCTAAGAAAAAGAGCGCCAACACATCAACTATTCGGCTATGGCACTGTAATCCTGTGGCCGGATATATAGCCGATCGCATCTAAAAACCCAACAAGTATTTTCACTTTTTTGGGGGCTGAAAATAAGCCGTTTCAGGGTTTTCTTAATTTCCTCACCGTCAAAAGTTTTGGTATGTTTTTTCAGGGTCAGAATGTGGCGACTGACTGTAAATTGGATTTAATTGGATTTAATTGGGGACAGCCACGATAAAATGATTAAAAATGATCTAAAAACCAGCAGTATGCTTTTTCAATCCCTTCGCGCAACGATACTTTCGCTGTCCAGCCCAGGGTTTTCATGCGTGAGACATCCAGGAGTTTGCGCGGCGTCCCGTCGGGCTTTGTGGGATCAAGCACCAGGTTTCCTTCAAAACCGACTACTTCCTTTACGGTCTCGGCCAATTCACGAATTGTTACATCGACGCCGGTACCGAGATTGACAAAACAAGGCTTCGGATAATTTAGAAGATTTTTGGTCAAAGTTGCGTCATCCAATTTCATTACAAAGACCGAGCCATCGGCCATGTCGTCAACGTAGAGAAATTCGCGCAGCGGTGTACCACTGCCCCACACCACCACTTCACTCGAAGAAGCTTGTTTTGCTTCATGGAAGCGCCGGATAAGGGCCGGGAGGACATGTGAATTTTCGGGATGGAAATTGTCGCCGGGGCCGTAGAGATTGGTCGGCATTATCGCGACAAATTGGGTGTTGTACTGGCGGTTGTATGATTCACACATTTTTATCCCGGCAATCTTGGCAATCGCGTAAGGCTCGTTGGTCGGTTCCAGCAGACCGGTGAGCAGATGTTCTTCACTCATTGGCTGCGGGGCCAGTTTCGGGTAAATGCAACTGGAACCGAGAAAGAGCAGACGTTTGACGCCGGAGAGGTAGGACTGGTGGATAACGTGGTTCTGGATCGCCAGATTGAGATGGATAAATTCGGCTGGATAGGTGTTGTTGGCGTGAATGCCGCCGACTTTGGCGGCGGCGAGGAAGACGTATTCGGGCTTTTGGGTTTGGAAGAATGTTGCCACGGCCTGCTGGTCGGTCAGATCGAGCGCGCTGCTTTCCGGGGTTAAGAGGTTGGTGTAGCCGTTGGAATGTAGACGGCGGACAATGGCTGAGCCGACCAGGCCGTTGGCTCCGGCTATATATATTTTTGCTTCTTTATTCATTGTTGTTAACGGCCCTGGGTCCACTAATTTCACGAATTTTCACGAATTTTGGAGCTTCAGGGGGGTCCTCTAATCTATTATTCATTGTAATCAAAAACCTGGTAGCCGCTCTTTTTGACCAGTTCATCGCGTTGGGCAATTTCCAGATCTGCCCGAACCATCTCGGCAACTAACTCTTCAAAGCCGGTTTTTGCTTCCCAACCAAGTTTTTCTTTCGCTTTGGTCGGATCACCCAGTAGAGTTTCAACCTCGGCGGGCCGGAAATATCTCGGATCGACCCGAACTACGACGGTGCCAATACTTATCGTTGACGATTCACCATTCACTGCGTCAACAATGCCTATTTCATCAACTCCATCGCCTTCCCAACGCAGAGTGATACCCAATTCATTTGTAGCAGCATTGACAAAATCGCGTACCGAATACTGCTTGCCGGTGGCAATGACGAAATCCCCCGGCTCGTCCTGCTGCAGCGTTAACCATTGGGCTTCGACATAGTCACGGGCATGGCCCCAGTCGCGCAGGGAGTTCATATTGCCAAGATAGAGGCACTCCTGCAGACCGAGCGAGATGCGGGCCATGGCGCGGGTGATTTTGCGGGTGACGAAGGTTTCGCCGCGTATCGGGGATTCGTGGTTGAAGAGGATGCCGTTGCAGGCGTAGATGCCGTACGATTCGCGGTAGTTGACCGTGATCCAGTAGGCGTAGATTTTGGCGGCAGCGTAAGGAGAGCGCGGATAGAAAGGTGTTGTTTCACTTTGCGGTACTTCCTGAACCTTGCCGTAGAGTTCCGAGGTGGAGGCCTGATAGAAGCGAGTTTTTTTCTCCAGTTTTAGAATACGAATTGCTTCAAGGATTCGCAGGGTACCGAGGGCGTCGGAGTTGGCCGTATATTCGGGCGTCTCGAAGGAGACTGCCACGTGCGACTGGGCCGCTAGGTTGTAGATCTCGTCCGGCTGGACTTCCTGAATAATGCGAATCAGGTTGGTGGAATCGGTCAAATCGCCGTAGTGCAGGATGAAATTACGGTTCTCGATGTGCGGGTCCTGGTAGAGGTGATCGATGCGGTCGGTGTTGAACGATGAAGCCCGACGTTTGATACCGTGGACGATATAGCCTTTTTTTAATAAAAACTCTGCGAGATAGGCACCGTCTTGGCCGGTAACCCCAGTAATTAATGCAACTTTTGACATATTAAATTCATTCCTTAAACGATTTTATCCAGTTGTAAACGGTGACATGACAGCATTTGAGCACTCAGCCAATAGATTGAAACCCGAGGACTTCGAGGTAGAATTCAAGGGCTTGCCTCTTTACAGCAGGGCTTTTTTGTGGCGTGTTGAATAACAATTTACTATTTAACGGATTGATTGATAATCCGGTTTTGACTGTCGACAAGGATACTTCTGGGGGTGAAGTTGCTGGCCTCCTCTTCACTCATTGTGGCATAGGCCGCAATGATGACCATGTCGCCTTTCCGGGCCAGGCG
>JAGHCC010000319.1 GCA_021160685.1 Desulfobulbaceae bacterium
GAGCGTGATTATTATCTGGAAAAGAAATATCCGAGTTTCGGCAATCTCGTTCCTCGGGATGTGGCTTCGCGCAATGCCAAGCAGCAATGCGATCAAGGCAAGGGAGTGGGTGAAACCGGTCTGGCCGTCTATCTCGATTTTGCCGAGTCCATTGAACGTGACGGGCTGGAGACGATCCTGAAAAAATACGGCAATCTCTTTCAGATGTATGAAAAAATCACGGCCAGCGATCCGCGCCGGGAACCGATGATGATCTACCCGGCCGTCCATTACACCATGGGCGGTCTCTGGGTTGATTACAATCTGATGAGCACCATTCCCGGCCTCTTTGTCCTGGGCGAGGCCAATTTTTCTGATCACGGCGCCAATCGGCTTGGGGCCAGCGCCCTGATGCAGGGCTTGGCGGACGGTTATTTTGTCCTGCCCGCCACTCTCTGCGGTTATCTGGCTGAAACCAGATTAGCTCCTGTGAAAAGCAATCATGTGGTGTGTGAAAAGGGCGAAAAACAGGCGGCTGACAAGATCAGCAGACTGCTGAATTGTAAAGGCAAACGGACGGTTGATGATTTTCATAAGGAATTAGGAAGGCTGCTCTGGAATCATTGCGGCATGGCTCGGAACCGGAAGGGGTTGGAAACGGCTCTGGCAAAAATTCCCGAGATCCGGGAGGAATTTCGGCATAATGTCCTGGTGCCGGGCAAAAATGAGTCCCTGAACCAGTCGCTGGAGCGGGCCGGCCGTCTGGAGGATTACCTGGAGTTTGCCGAAATGATGGTTGTGGACGCCTTACAGCGTCGGGAATCCTGCGGATGTCATCTTCGCGAGGAAAGCCAGACCGCCGAGAATGAGGCCAAGCGGGATGATGAAAACTTCGCCTACGTGGCGGCTTGGGAATTCACCGGGGATGGCAAGTCGCCAAAGCTCCACAGGGAGAATCTTGTTTTTGAGAATGTGACCCTGAGTCAGAGAAGTTATAAGTGAGAAGACAGAAGTCAGGAAATAGAAGATATCATGAGAAATGACAAGATCGGTTTAACCCTGAAAATCTGGCGGCAGCCATGTTCGCATTCCAAAGGCAAACTTGAGACCTTTCATGTGGATGCTATTTCTCCTGATATGTCTTTTTTGGAAATGCTCGATGTTCTCAATGAACAGCTTACCCTGGACGGTAAACAACCGGTGGCCTTTGATCATGACTGCCGGGAGGGGGTCTGCGGCATGTGCGGCGCCGTGGTCAACGGTCAGGCCCATGGCCCGGAAAAGGAAACAACTTTGTGCCAGCTCCACATGCGTCATTTTAAGGATGGCGAAACCCTGGTGATTGAGCCTTTTCGGGCTCGAGCTTTTAAGGTTGAACGGGATCTGGTGCTGGATCGTTCTTCCCTTGATCAAATTATTCAGGCAGGGGGCTATGTCTCGGTGAATACCGGCGGCGCCCCGGATGGCAATGCTATTCCCATTGCCCAGGATACGGCGGAACAGGCCATGGACGCGGCCGCCTGTATCGGCTGCGGAGCCTGTGTGGCAGCCTGTCCCAATGGCTCGGCCATGCTTTTTGTCAGCGCCAAGGTTTCCCAGCTTGCCCTGCTGCCCCAGGGCCACCCGGAGCGGGCCAGCCGGGCTCTCAATATGGTAGCCAGGATGGATGAACTTGGTTTTGGTAACTGCGGCAATGAACGTGAGTGTGAGGCGGTCTGTCCCAAGTCGATTTCCATCCGAAATATCGCCTGTTTAAATCGGGAATTTCTCAAGGCCGCCCTGTTTGGCTGATAGAGTTTTGTTGTTCGTAAAAATGTATTTTATGTTTAACAGAGAAAATTCTAAACATGCTGATTTTACATCAAAAATCATTAGTCGTACAACGTCATTTTCATGAGTTACTTTGACGTTTTCCTGGATTTTTTCCTGAGATATGTGAAATAATATTTTTTTGTGTTAATGTTGAGACGATTTGTTCTTTGTGAAATTGTGTCCGACAGTAGATTTTTCTGCCTCTATCATTATTCTTTATTAAATGGCATTCTCGGACAACCTTTAGGCATATCAATATATGATGATCTCGTAAAAAGTCCCCTACTCCGTCATTCCCGCGCGGGAATGACGAAAAATTGGCAAAATGTAATTTTTACGAGACCATCAATATATAGCTGGTCAGCTTGCTTACGAACATCTAAAGCTTCCTGAGTCTCCCTGCTGTCGCTTACCTTTTGAACAATTACATCCCTCAGTTTTAATTTTTTGCAGGCATCTTCTGAAAAGTTACGAATGGTTAAAAAACGAAAAAAGAAAGCAAAAAACAGAGGAGGTAAAAAAGTAAAGCCGCAAAATCTTCCCGCGTTTGGCAAGAGACAGATTGAATGCGGTAAGTTCAGCGAGGCGATTAAAACCTTTCGTCAACTATTGAAAAATGATGGCGATGAGCGTTGGTTGTCCCCCCTTTCCCGGGCCTACCGGGGCAGAATTGAACAACTGACAGCCAAAGGAATGGCCAAAGAGGCCCTGGTTGTTTACACCAATATGGTCACCATTTGTCTAACTGGGGATCATTGCCTGCACATCAATCTGCTGCTCAAGAATGGTCACTACCAACAGGCGCTTGAACTTTTTGCAACCCTTGAGAAATCACTTAGTGAATATGATCGTCAGGTGGTTGAAGAAATGTTTGCCGCCCTGTTACTCAGCGGAGAAGATCAGGCCCTTAAACACCTGCCTTATGATTCACTGCTTAAAAAACACTATCCCCACGCCGATCAGGCCATAACGGCCTATTGCCAGGGGGATTATGCCGCTGTTGAAAATCATCTGAAAAATATTTCCTTTCGTTCTCCTTACAAAAATTTTCGTTTTGCCCTGAAAGGCATGCTGGCCTTTGCAGAAAACCGTAATAAAGCGGCTTTGTTTTTTGAAAAAATTGCCAAAAACTCCCCTTTTTTTCATTGGATCACCCCCTATTGCCAGTTGAACAGTTTCGTCAATCCATCGGCAAAGCTGTCTCGTATCGAAAAACAGATTGTTCAGACCCTGGAAGGCATTGATAAATCCACCCGAACCTTTCTTGACGGTATCCGTGCGCGACAAAACGAACCTTTCAAACTCTATTCATTTCTCGTCACCCAGGGACTTTTTCTTGGCCGGTATAAACTGCAAAACATCTGTTTTCGCATTTTATCCCACGCACCTGACAGGTTTCCAGCGCACCAGCAAAGTTTTAGTTCACTGATCGAACACGAACTGGACCGTCAATTAACCCTTCCATCC
>JAGHCC010000007.1 GCA_021160685.1 Desulfobulbaceae bacterium
GAACGACTACCGGACGTTGCCCTGGCCCTGCCGGTGGCCCTGATTTCCCTGCAAATTGCTTTTTCCTTTGGCATATATCAACTTCGGGCCGGCAAAAGACTGAACTCACCGGCGTTGATAGCCGACGCCCGGGATTATCTGGCAGACAGCCTGTCCACCGGCATTGTTTTACTGGGCCTGTTAGGTTCGACACTGGGCTTTGCGGTGGATCAATGGGCCGCTGTCGGCGTATCATTATTTGTTTTCCGGGCTGGTGGAGGGCTGATGGTAACAGCGATCCGTGATCTACTTGATGCCTCCATTGACAGAGACACGGAAAGAGAGATTGTCAAACTGGTTGAATCCTATCCCCGGATCACCAGGGTGAAACGCTGTCTCAGCCGTACTGCCGGCGGTCGTTTTATTATTGACATGGATGTCATCATGCATACGCCATCTCATCAGGTTGCCGATCAGGTTGCCGATCATCTCGAGAAGGAAATTCCCGAAAAATTCCCCAGGGTCGTGATGGCTCGTATCCGGCCCCATTTTGAACATGGCAATATAATTCGCAGGATGATGCCCATGAAATCTCCGGACGGGTCCATTTCCAGACATATCGGTCGGGCTCCCTGGTTTTTAGTGGAAACTGTAAATAAAAAAACCGGCAAGATTTTACGGGAATATATCGAAAATCCCTACTTCAGGGAGGAGAGGAAAAAAGGCTATCTGGTGGGCAAGTGGCTTCTGTCCAACAAGCTGGATCAACTCATTATCGCCGAAGGAAGTCCCGTCACGGGGACTGCTGTTGCCCTGCTGGAGGAAGCAGGAGTGGATATTGTAAAAAAAAGGGACAGAGGGGCAGAGGGACAAAGGGACTAAGGGGGGAGGGATTATCCAGGTCTCTGTTTAAAAAAAGAGGCCCAGTGATATCAGCACTCCATTTCGGATTGGGGAATGCGGATTTGGGTATGGACTAAAAAAACGAAAAATGCTGGTACAAAGCACGTGAAAGGTTAAAGGGGTGTTACCCTCTGAACCTCTGAACCTTTGAACCTTTGGCCTTTTGCCTTTTGCCCCTTTGCCCCTGGTCTAATTTATGATACCGACAAAACCAATAAAACTCCTGTTTCTGATTCTGCTGACAGTTCCCGGTTTTCTGGGAACCGGGGCTGTACAGGCCTCTGTTGACCCCTTCCCTGTCCATGATTCCATTCGTTCCAATGTCCGGTTCTGGAAAAAGATCTATACCAAACATCCTTCTACAATGGGATATATCCATGATTCCCGAAACCTTGACATCATTTATGAAGTGATGGAACTAATGGATTCGCAGAAGCCGGAAGCTAAAAGAATCAACAACAAGCGTATCAGGATGGCAAAATTACGCTACAGACGGATTCTTGACAAACTGGCTCGGGGAAAAAAAGCAGACTCTGGGGAGGAAAAAAGAGTTCTGGCCCTTTTCGCTTCGCAAGCAGCAGGAAAGAGTCTGGCGGAAGCCAAAAACAACATCCGTTTTCAACGTTGTCTGCGGGACCGTTTTCTTACAGGTCTTAAACGCTCCGGCGCCTATTTTGAACAAATGCGAAAAATTTTTACAGAACATGGTTTGCCGGCCGATCTGGCCTATCTTCCCCACGTGGAATCCTCCTTTAATTATAAGGCCCATAGCAAGTACGGAGCCGTGGGGGTCTGGCAGTTTACCAGGGGCACCGGCCGAAAATTCATGACCGTGAACAACACTCTTGATGAACGGAGGGATCCCATTCTCGCCACCCATGCCGCAGCCCGGTTGCTCAAGGAAAATTATGAAAAGCTTGAGAGCTGGCCTTTGGCGCTCACCGCTTATAATTATGGGGTCAACGGGATGCTGCGGGCCAAAAAGGCACAGGGCAATTATGAAAAAATTTTTAATCAATACGGAGAGGGCCGTTTTGGTTTTGCCAGCCGCAATTTTTACGCCGAATTTATTGCCGCCCGGGAAGTTGCCCTGCATTACCGTCACTTTTTCGGTGAAATCGATTTTGAAACTCCGGTTAAATCCCACGAGCTGAACCTTCCAGGTTACGTTGACATACAGGAGATTTCCCACCATTTCATGGTTGACACGCGTACTCTCAGACAATTAAATCCGGCCTTGGGAGGAGATATATTTACCAGCCAAAGATTTATGCCAAAGGGATATCTTTGCCGGTTGCCCTGTCGGGTGGATGATAATTTTGAGCGTCTTGCCGGTTCATTGCCCAAAGAGATATTTCATAAAAAACAAAAGAGAGATCGTTTTTACCGGGTAAGCCCGGGGGATACGGCCGGCGCCATTGCCCGTAGAAACGGGCTGAAGCTAAGTGACCTTATCCTGGCCAACAATCTTGATTCCCGCGCCACTGTTTATGCCGGCCAGACCTTGAAACTCTCCGCGTTTAGCAGAAAAAACAATCCTGTCTCCGGCTTGGGCGGCAAGATGGATATTCTGGCTGGTACGGCAAAACAGGCCCCGATGACGCCGAGCGCAAAATCAGCGACTGAGTGAGACCAAAGTCCGAAAATTAAAACCTCAAGATATTTCAAAAAAGCTCATGTCTAAAAATAAGCCCTCAACAATTTATCTGAAAGACTACCGGAAACCTAATTTTTTAATTGATGAGATTGATCTCCATTTCAATCTCACTGACCAGACAACAACGGTTACCGCCAAAATAAATTGCCGCCGCAATGGCGAGGAAATTGGACCACTGAAATTAAACGGCGAGAAGCTGGACCTAAAGTCAGTGACCATTAATAGCCGATTGCTGACCAAAGAGGAGTATGAACTTTCTCCCCTCTTCCTGATCATCCGGGATGTTCCTGATGATTTTATTCTTGAAATCAAAACTGAAATCAGGCCCCAGGACAACACCTCGCTGGAGGGCCTGTATCAATCAAGTGGAATTTACTGTACCCAGTGCGAGGCCCAAGGGTTTCGGAAGATCATGTTTTTTCTCGACCGGCCCGATGTCATGTCCCGTTTCACCACCACCATTGAGGCGGATCGATCTTTCCCGGTTCTAATATCAAATGGAAACCTTGTTGATCACGGGGAATTGCCGGAAAACCGTCATTACGCAACATGGCACGACCCCTTTCCTAAACCCTGTTATCTCTTTGCCCTGGTGGCCGGTAATCTTGTCCGCATCGAGGACCAGTTCACGACCGGGTCCAAACGGTGTGTTGATCTGCATATTTATGTCCAGAAACATAACAGCGATGCCTGCGATCATGCCATGCAGTCCCTGAAAAAAGCCATGGCCTGGGACGAGAGGGTCTTTGGCCTGGAATATGACCTTGATCTCTACATGATTTTTGCCGTAGACGATTTCAACATGGGGGCCATGGAGAATAAAGGACTGAACATCTTCAACTCCAAGTATGTCCTGGCCCGGCCCCAGACGGCGACTGACACGGATTATGAGTTGATTGAGGAGGTCATCGGCCATGAATATTTTCATAACTGGACAGGAAACCGGGTTACCTGCCGGGACTGGTTCCAGTTGAGCCTGAAGGAGGGATTGACCGTCTTCCGCGACCAGGAATTTTCTGCTGACATGGGTTCACGGCCGGTGAAAAGAATGACTGATGTCAGTATGCTCAGAAATGCCCAGTTTCCCGAGGACAGCGGCCCCATGGCCCATCCGGTCCGGCCTGATTCCTATATCGAAATCAACAATTTTTATACGGTGACGGTGTATGAGAAAGGCGCCGAACTGATCCGTATGATTCATACCCTGCTGGGCAGGTCGGCTTTTCGTCGGGGTATGGATCTTTATTTCAAACGTCATGACGGCCAGGCCGTGACCACCGAAGATTTTGTCCGGGCCATGGAGGATGCATCAGGAGTCAATCTTGGCCAGTTCAGGCTCTGGTACAGCCAGGCTGGAACTCCGGTTCTGACCGTTCAGGGTCAATACGATGTTCAAAAAAAGACCTACAACCTGACGGTCAACCAGGCCTGTCCCCCTACCCCGAATCAGCCGAACAAAAAACCCTTTCATATTCCTCTGGCCATGGGACTGCTGGCTCCGGACGGCAGAGATATTCCTCTTCACATGACCGGTGAGGGGAAACAGGGTGAAACCAGCCGCGTTCTTAATATTTGTAAAACTGAAGAACATTTTGTTTTCGAGGATATCGACCAGGAGCCCACCCCGTCGCTGCTGCGTCATTTCTCGGCCCCGGTGAAGCTTCAGTTTGACTACAGTGATGATGATCTGCGCTTTCTTCTCACCCATGATTCCGATGCCTTTAACCGTTGGGAGGCGGGCCAGCGTTATCTATGCCGCGTTCTTCTCAGACTGGTTGACGATTTGCGGGCCGGCAGAGAACTGGCGCTTTCGCGGGATGTAATCGAAACTTTTCAGCAACTTCTTGACCTCAGTGGCAAAATTAAGCCGGCTTTCCTGACTCAACTCCTGACCCTGCCAACGGAAAAATATCTGGGTGAACAGATGGAGGTGATCGATGTGGAAGGGATTCACCGCGCCCGTGATTTTACTCGTCAAACCCTGGCCCGGTCCCTCTATCATGATTTTCTCAGCGTCTTTCATGATCATGTGAACCTTGCCCCCTATTTTTACAGCGCCGAGCGGGCCGGACAACGCAGTTTAAAAAACCTTTGCCTTTCCTATTTAATGACCTTAAACGAAGAGGCGGTTCTTGATCTTTGTTTAAGGCAGTATGACGGGGCCGAGAATATGACGGACGTTCTCCAGGCCTTTCAGGCCATTGTCCATAACCGTGATTGCCCGGAGAAAAAGGCCGTCCTGGTGGACTTTCATAATCAGTGGAAAACAGATAACCTGGTGATGGATAAATGGTTTGCTATTCAGGCCACGGCGCCCCTGCCGGAAACCCTGTCCGAGGTGCAACATCTCCTCGGTCATCCTGAATTTTCCATGAAGAATCCAAACAGGGTTCGAGCCCTGATCAGCTCATTCTGTACCCTGAACATCACCTGTTTCCATCATCAAAACGGAGAGGGGTATGTTTTTCTTGCCGACCGAGTATTGGAACTTGATCCCTTCAACCCGACGATTGCTGCCCGTCTTCTTGCGCCACTCAGCCGATGGCAACGCTTTGATCCGGCCAGGCAAACACTGATGAAGGATCAACTGGAACGTATTCTTGCCGTTAAAAATCTTTCAAAAGATGTTTATGAAATAGCGACTAAGAGTCTGGGAAAAAGGTGATGATCTCATAAAATTGCACCTTCAATACACACCAACAACCTCCCCCTTTATTAAAGGGGAATTGAGGGGGATTTTTTTAGATTGATACCCTTATTTTATACACTGAACGGATTGCTCTTACTCTCAGGGCTTTTAGGCCTTCGCCTGCATAGTGGAGATCGACGCTTTGCCTTCTCCCTGGTTCAGACTCTGCTTGGCCTGCCTCTGCTTGCCGGAGAATATCACTATCTTGCCCACCACCTGGAGACGCGGGCAATTCAAGTCATCCTTTTTTCCGAAATCATCTTTGCCCTTATCTGGCTCTCCATGGCCCTGCGCTTACGAGACGCAACGGTCGAAACCGTGGGTGAATCCCGTCGTCATGTCCTGATTGAAATCAGTGTTGGGGCAGTGGTGACGGCAGTGGCCGGTTACTTCCTGGCCTACCGCCCTGTAATTGAAATATCCGATTCAATACCGGCTTTCCACAATTACAGCCCTGTCTATTTTTCAGCTGTCTTTATTCTGGCAACGGTTCTCTATGCCTTTTGGCGGCTGGAGCAATTTTGGCGCGTCCTGAATAGTTCTCAACGCTGGGAGTACAGATTTCTGGTGGCCGGCAGCTGCCTGGTTTGCGGGACTTTGGTCTGGAGCGCCTCCTATCGGCTCACATATCTGGTCATTATCCCAAGGCATCTTCACCTTCTATCAGGGCTTTTGCTGAGCGGCTGGATACTGATGTTGTATGCCGTGGTACGTCACCAGCTGTTGAACCGTAAAATCTTTGTGTCAAGGAAGGTTGTTTATTCCTTTGTTGTTCCTTCCCTTCTTGCCGCCTATCTTTTGGGATTCGGACTGCTCTCTTTAACCATGCGCACCTTCGGGCTGGAGATGTCCTTTGTCCTGAAGTGGCTCTTTGTGATCCTGGGGGTTCTTGCGGTCGGACTCTTTGCCTCATCCGGAAAAATACGAAGCCGGGTCCATTTTTTTATCTCCACTCACTTCTATGTCAACAAATATGAATACCGTGATGAGTGGCTGGCCCTTTCACAGCACCTCCAAGGGGCTCTTACCGAAACCGATGTGGTTAAGGCGCTGCGCCAGGTGCTGGCCGAGAGTCTCTATACCACTAAAATTTTTATCTGGCTTGGGGATTTGTCCCAGGGGTACAGGCTGGTTTCTTCCCCTGAAAATCCCGATGAAGGAAGTCACGAAAAGAGTCTTTCTTCTGATGATCCTCTGATCCGTTTTATTCTGACCCATTCCTATTTTCACCGGCAAGAGAAAGAACCGAACCCGGCATGGCAACAGGTAGTAGAAAAAAAAGAGGCTTTTCTGTCCTCCCTGGATCTGACCCTTCTTGCTCCCCTCTCTATCGGCAATCAGCTTGTCGGGCTGTTTGCTTTTAAATTTCCGTGTATTCCGTGTATTCCGTGGTAGATCACTGTGGAAGCAGACCACAATTTTTCTCTTTTAATTTTCCCAATCTTCAATTTTAATACCTGTAATTCGACTAAATTCACCAATATTGTGGGTTACAAGAGTTGCGTTATTTGCCCGGGAAATAGCTGCAATCAACATATCGTTTGGACCGATTATTTTTCCCTGGACAGTCAGATCTGCTCGGATTTGGGCATATTCTTCTGCACAACGGTCATCAAAAGGCAAACTTGCCAGTGGCGCAAAAAATTGTTTTAAGCGTTGCAGGTTGGCGCTCACTCGCCGGCTGTGCCTTGCACCGAAAAGCAACTCTGCTTTGACAATACTGCATAGGGCAATTTCCGTTGGAGAATGTGAACGGAAGTTCTGCTCTATTCCAATGTGTCTTTCGTTGAGTAGATGAATACAAACATTGCTGTCGAGTAAATACATTTACTTTAATTCCCGGCGTCGCTCATATTCACCCTGCTCTGGACGTTCAAGGGGATCTCCTTCCCAAGAACCAAAAAGCTCAAAATAATTGTCGGGCCATCTGGAACAAACCTCCTTTTTTACTAGACTTGCCAGATATTTAGACACTGAAAGATGAGCATGTTTCGCCTTCTGGTGGAATTGTTCAGCTACTTCATTTGGAACGTAACAATGTAATTGAGCCATGACAACCTCCAAATATATTCTATGTATTTATTATACAAAATAATATATATATTTTTTTTGTCAAGTTGGTGGAATAATGATGTGGGATTAACCACGGAATACACGGAACATCAGAAAAATCCTTGACACCTTTCCACTTAGCCTTACTATCTCTACTAAGAGTAAGGAGGAACCAAATGACACAGACAATCAGGTTGACGAGTAAGCGGCAGGCAACTTTTCCGGTACAGCTTTGCAGGGAATTAGGTGTTGAGGCAGGGGATGATTTAATCTTGGAGCGAAAAAAAATCGAAGGGGAAATTGCCTGGATTCTTAAACCGAAAAAAAGCATAGAATATAAATGGTTTGGTGTTCTACATAAATACGCTAAAGACAAGGATCATAACATGGAATCAATCCGAGCTTCTATTGGCAAATCTTTGGGAAGCAGCAAAAAATGAAAGCAATAGGTTTTGATACCTGTGTTGTGCTGCGCCTTTTGATTGGAGAGCCGGCTGATCAAGCTAAAAGTGCCTTATTTTTCCTGGAAAAATGTCATGCTACCGGAACCACCGTTTATGTTTCTGACTTAGTCGTGGTAGAAACTTATCACGCCTTATGTCATCATTACAATGTTCCTTTTTATGATGCAGCAAAACACCTTGCTGATTTCCTTTCTTCTCCAATGATAACTCCGTCAGGACATGCCTTAACTGTGTTACATGAATATCGGGGCACGGGAGCAGGTTTAGTAGATCGGCTTATTCGCCTGGATTTCCTTGATCATGCCCATAAAATTATGACTTTTGATAAAAAATTTTCAAAACTCTCCTGCGTAACAAGAATCTAATTCTTATTCGCCCCTCCCACAAGCAAGGGTAAAATTCCCCGTACAGGTTCTTAACGATTTTGATTTTAACTTCCGTGTATTCCGTGTATTCCGTGGTTAAACGATTTTGACTTTAACTTCCGTGTGGTCCGTGGTTTATAAAAAAACTAAAATTAACCACGAAATACACAGACCACACGGAAAAATTCATAAAACAATTCTTTCAATTTGTGCTTTTGGGTAGTGACCGAAGTTAATCAAAAAAGCCAGTTTGTGGCTGGTTGCTCTCAAATAGTTGTAGACCTGAGCACGATGTTCATTGCCCAGTTCCTTGACGGCTTTGATTTCACCAATGATCTTCTCGTAACAAATCAGATCCGGCATGTAAGTTTGGCTCAGAATTTCTTTTTTGTAGGTCAACTTTAATTTCGGTTGTGCAACAAAAGGGATTCCGCCCTGGTACAATTCTTTTTCCATGCATTCCTGATAGACAGCTTCGAGAAAACCGCATCCCATTTGGCGATACACCTCGAAGATAGCACCCCGTATCTGATAACTTTCTTTTTCGTATATTAAATGCCCCATTTTCCCCTCTTGCTTGTATTTCGTGATTTCTCAAAGGCTGAGATTAACCACGGAATACACGGACCACACGGAAAACTTCATAAAATAATTCTTTCAATTTGTGTTTTTGGGATAGTGGCCGATGTTAACAAAAAAGCCGACTTGAGACCGTTTGCTTTTAAATTTCCGTGTATTCCGTGTATTCCGTGGTTGGTAAAAAGTCTGGGATGAACCACCGAATACACGGAACACACGGAAAACTTCATAAAACCATTCTTTTCGATTTACGTTTTGGGTAGTAGCCGATATTAGCCGTGAAAGTCAGCTTGAGGCTGTTTGCTTTTAAATTTCCGTGTGATCCGTGTATTCCGTGGTTTATCAACCCGCCTTCCCAAACCTTGACAATACGATACTACAGGTAGTATATTTTAAGCATGAGTAAGATTGAAAAAATCATACGGAAGATGACTGAAAACCCTAGAGATTGGCGGATAGGCAACCTGGAAAACATCGCCGAACATTACCAACTCAATATCCGAAAAAGCGGTGGCAGTCACGTGGGTTTCGGGCATAAAAACTCGAATATTGTTGTCACAGTGCCAGCTCACAAACCGATTAAGCCCGTGTATATAAAACAATTTCTTATCTTAGTAGAAGCAGTAATAAAGGGGTAACTATGAACCAATTCAGTGACTACAAAATTGAGATCACACCTATCGTGAAAGAGGAAGGCGGTGGATTCCTGGCGACTTTCCCGGATCTTCCCGGCTGCATGGCTGATGGGGAAACCATGGAACAAGCACTCATGGAAGCTAAAAATGCTTTTAACTGCTGGATGGAAGCTTGCCTTGAATGGAATAAAAACATACCAACACCTGGAACCAGCGGTACATCGGGACGTTTCGTAACCCGCGTTCCCAAAAGCCTGCATGCCAGACTGACAGCAAGGGCAAAACAGGAAGGCGTCAGCCTGAATACCTTTGTGGTAGCCAAACTGGCCGAAGGCGTAGGAATCTGAAACGGTAATTGGGGTTGACTTTAATTTCCGTGTGTTCCGTGGTTAAACGATGTTTACCAGAACATCCAGTTACCAGTGAACACAACATAAATTCCCAAACCAAGATTAGTAATGCCATGGGCCAGGATAACTCCCTTCAGCTTTTTCTGCCGAATCAACAAAAGACCATAAAGAAGCCCGGCAATAATGCCCACAACCACCCGATTATGTTCAAGGCCAAACAGGATCGCCACACCCAGGAATGACAACCAGGTAAAGGCGCCCATGGGCACTGAGCGAAAATCCGGCTTGATCAGATAACGCATGACAAAGGAACGCCAAAACAGCTCTTCCATGACCGGTACAACCATGGCCGCGCCGATCAAACGCACAGCAATCAGTCCGATGAAAGCCCCTTGTGACTGGCCCAGGCCATGGGGATCAAAAACTGATTTCTGTTCTAACTGGAACAGATATCCTTCCGGCACAATCCAGATCACCAGCACCAGGAGACCGCAGCAGACAGCCGTCAGCACCTCGGCAAAGGAGAGCCGTGGGGATAGGTCTGCCGCATATTTATGGCGCCAAAACCAGAGCAACGCCCCGACAATGAAGGTTTTGGCAATATAGAGAAAGGGGGTCAAGGCTGGGAAAAACCGAGCAGGTTCGGTCAATAATAAAAACAGGACAAACGGTAAAACATAGGGAAGCCAGGGTTTTGTCAATAGGCGTTCTAATTTAGATTTCACTTGTTTGTGCTTATCCCATGTTTTTTCAAAAGATCATGCAAGGTGGGGCGGCTGATCTCCAGGAATCTGGCCGCCTGGCTGATGTTGTTGTCGCTCAGGGCCAGAGCCCGGCGGACAGCATTTTTCTCCGCAGTCTCACGGGCCTCTTTTAAGGTAAATAGTTTCTGTTCTTCCTGTTCCATGGATATTTCTTCGAGCCCCAGGTCAACGGGAGTGATAACTCTGTCTGGAGTGATGGCCAGGGCCCGACGGATACGGTTTTGAAGTTCGCGGACATTGCCCGGCCAGTCATGGGCGGTCAGGGCGGCAAGAGCTGCCGGTGAAAAAGAGGTCTGTCCCCGCTGCAGTTTTTGGGATTCTTCCTGCAGAAAGGTATGGGCCAACAGCAAGATATCTTCCGGTCGCTCATGCAGATCAGGGATCCTCAAGGGCACGACATTCAGGCGGTAGAACAGATC
>JAGHCC010000431.1 GCA_021160685.1 Desulfobulbaceae bacterium
GCTCTGTTCCGTCCAGCTTGACTGTGGCGAAAGGATAGCCATGGCCTGCTCCTTTAACAGGCAAATCGGATCGTTTCACGCATATGTCAAAATCGTTTTTGCAGGAAGAACAGGCTGATGATATCCAGAACACATCTCCCTCAAGCATTGATGCAAGCTGCAACATGAGGTATTGACGGTCTGCCACACAAAGCTGGCTAACGACGGAAGGATCCGCATGAATACTGCCAATTTTGTCAAGTGTTGCAGCCAGTATCTCTGTCACGTAACAGGGGATGGAATCCTTTTTTCGATTTGATTCCTGGAAAAAGAGTTCCGTTTCTCCGCAGATCGGTCGAAAAATCGCCTGCCGATGAAGCCTGTTTCCATGCAGAAAACCGCCGGGAAGCTGTACACTGAACTCCGCCATTAATCCTCCATTTGACGAAACATGAAAATGATCTCATAGAGGCGCAGAGTGTATGTAGTGTTACTTCGCGCTCTGTGAGAGCCTTTAAAGTCCATTCTGGGCGTATAGAGTTTACGATTCAGTCGGCTCTGCAACAGACGTGTCCCGCTCCCATCCTTCGTGCTCCAACTTGATGGTTTGTATGCCCACCGTGTTTGTGGTGCCGGCGTCAAAGTCCGGCAAGGCCTGGAACTCCGAGACCCAGGCCCGGAAAATCTTGTAGGACATAACCACTTGGCCCTGCAGGTTGAGAATATTGAGAACAATGTCCTTACGGAAATTTTTCAACGACATTCCCGCATCACCCTGGATGCTGTTCACCAAGCCGGCCCAGATTTCGAAAACAGGATCATGGGTCAGCCCCTGTTCAAGGGTAATGGGCTCGTAGGACGTGCCTCCTGGCAGTTTACGTTCATGGGTGGGGTCGCCGCCGGTTCGCCAACCTACTGCCTCGGTGGTTTTCTTCAGGGCCGTCATCTTGCGTAAGCCGGCTACAGGCTTGCCGTCTAAAAGAATCTGAAATTTAAAGGTTCGATATGGGTCATGTCTGTGTGCATTGACCGGGAAAAGTGGTGCCGCCATTTTAGCTCTCCTTTATTGCTGACCAACTTTTTGTTGGATGCGAACGATGACAAATTCCGCCGGCTTCAGGGGAGCAAAGCCGACAATAACAATGACCTGACCACGGTCAATGTCTCCCTGAGTCATGGTGTCACCCAGACCGCATCGCACAAAATAGGCATCCGATGCCTTCTCGCCCTGGAAAGCCCCGGCGCGGAACAGGCCGTTCATGAACGAATCAATATTGAGCCGCAGGGATGCCCACAGGCGATGATCGTTAGGTTCAAAAACAGCCCACTGGATGCCGTTGTAGATGCTTTGCTCCATGAAAATGGCGGTGCGTCGCACCGACACATAACGCCATTCAGGATCGGCCTTGGTGGCCAGGGTACGCGTACCCCAGATAACAGGACCATAACCGGGCAACTTGCGGATACAGTTGATCCCCATGGGGTTGAGCTGGTCTTGTTCGCCGTCTTCGACAATATACTGCTGACCGGCAACGCCAAGCAAGGATGTTTCCACTCCTGCCGGAGCCTTCCACACGCCCCTACGGCCGTCCGTTTTTGCCCATATTCCGGCGGCATAGCCGCTGGGGGCAACAAGCACGGTTTGGGGCACTCCGGGCTTTGTTTCAGCGTTGTAGTGGGTGTTGGCCACCTTGAGCCAGGGGTAATAAATCACTGAATAGGTCTTCGGCTTTAAATCAAGATCGGTTACATTCTTCTCCGTTGTCAGTTCGTTATCCACCGGCGGGTCAATAATAACCATACGGCTTTTCATCTTTTCCGCATGGGCCACAGCCGCATCAATGATGGCCTGTTCAGCGGAAGACTCATATGTCTGACCGGGCAGGCAGATGATATTGATGTCGCGGATCTTCTTGAACTGAGCAAAAATGTCGCTGTACTCATCAAGGCTTGGCTTGGAGCCGTTTGTACCGTCCTCGAGCGCTACCTCGCCGGAGGAGGAGGAAAGAATGGTGTTGAGGGATTCCTGACCGGTCAGTTCTGTGCCGTCATTTGCCAGGCCAAGCAGAAGGTCAACGGAAGCGTCTGTTCCATCGCCTGGTCCGGAGACAACGATTGATGAAGAAGGCAGACGGCTGCCGGATGTGAGAAAGAGCTGATCGCTTTCCGCATCACAGGTGAAATCACGCACTGCAGGGTTCGCAACCACGGCCCCCCGCACCAATTCCTGGATGCGATTGGCAACATCGGACAGGGTACTGGCAGGGACAAAATCAGCAGCGTCAAAGGTGGCGACGCGTGCGGTACCATCCACTGTCACAGTCATTGTTTTCGTGTTGAGCACGGAAAAATCGGCAACACCGCTGAGATCCTGACTTATGCTGATTCCCAGCAGATATTGACCAACATCCTGCATTTCCACCTGGATGAGCTCGGAGGCATCATTGACCTTGCTCTCGATGTAATCATCCGCCGTGTCATCAGTAACAGTGAGATCGGTGAACAGCTCCAGTACTTTAAAGTCATCATCCTCGCCGGTGCCGACCTCAAGTTTGAAAAAATTGCTGCCAACGGCTTTCTGCTTAAATTTCAAGCGCAGTTTGTTTCCCCACTCGCCGGGATTAGCCGCCGTGAATTTAATGATCTGGGTGGCATCGTCAGGATGTTCGATAAAGCCCTCGGCACTTTCCGCCGAATCCTCCTCAACGATGCGGACAATGTAGGCAGCGGTTCCCCCGTTGAGAAAAAAGTTGAAAAGCGCATAGCCCATTGGGTCTCCTGCGGCATCCATACCTGTGTCGATGATACCGCCAAAGTCCTGATCATAGGTGTCCCACTTGAAGATCAGAGTGGGATCGGCAACCGGTCCTTTTTCCGTATAACCGACAAAGGCCGCTGTTGATGTTCCCACACCCTCGATGGGCTTGGAGCCGCTGGGGATCTCCTCTACATAAACCCCGGGATGAAGATACGCTGGCATGATTGTTCTCCTTTTTTTCTATTGCATTCAGATATGCATTTTGGAGTCGAGGGGGTAACGCGAGGCGGATGAGTTATTAGACAGGAAAAGACCACCCCTTCGTACCCGTTCTTAAAAGAGACTTGCTAACCAAACAGGCACTAATTTTACATTTTATATAGAAAGACACACTCTTCGGACGTGATCAGTGTTCAACTGCTTTGCCAGTTGAACAAAAAAGCTTATAAATTACTTCATGGTTTGTTGTCCCCACAACTTTGCTGAAAGAGTCATTGTGGGATGTTTTAGAAAACCATCACATTCAATTTTGTATGGCCGATACCGCATAATAAGGAAAGATAGACAAGGAAGTAGTGAGTTGCGGAAGGCATTTAGTGCGCAAAAATAATGTGAAAAAGTAGAGATAAATATTCGAAGTGACGATGTGCGCATGATAGATCTCGTTTCGTCTGAATTGTCGTTAGCCTAACTAAATAGATGGGGAATCTGAGTGAAAGTTAAGGGCAAACCTAACAACGTATGAGATTAAATCTTTATTAAAAAATACTGTTAATTCAATTTTTTGCAACTGTTTTGTCATTAAAAAAAAGAAAAAATGTAAGAAAAAATGGGCACCTATGAAAAAGCCCTTTGGCAGGAGGGCTTTTGGTTTTTTTGCAAACATAAATTTTTTTCTGATTTCAACTAAAGGGCGCGAATATTTTGCCTTTTCGGATGTTCGTCGGCTCATAGCAAGGGAAATCTTCCAGTATTTTTCCCTGTTCCACTTAAATCATTTTTAATTCCTTGCTTGCAAAAACAATAGGAGTTTGCCCACAGCAGTAAAAATGCTACATGTTGGCAGCGTTGGCACAATTTTCGCTTATTCAATTATGAAATATTTTTGGGAGTGAGACCTGCCATACTAACGGCGGCGGGGCTGATGAATTATTTTGTCGCAAAAAAAACAACGCATGGGTGTGACTATGAAAACTTTGGTTATTTTTTTGACGGTTCTTTTAAGTCAGATTTTTTTGGTTGGTTTTCTTGTAGCAGCACCGGTGCAACCACCGGAATTAGTTCGGCAGATCAAGTGGACCGGCACCTCCTGGTTCGCCTCAGCTATTGTTCATAATCTCGGGACCAATAGTCCCAAGATCATCGGCACCTTTTATGATATCTTTGTCTGGGATGCTGCCGGCAATGAGCTTGCACGAGCACGTCATGGTGCCGGCTACCCTCATCCGTCACGTATTTACGCCCCGGCAGTCTGCGCAGACCTTGAGGGTGACGGAATTTATGAGATTGTGGTTGGAAGTGGCGATGTTGTGGCCGCCTATGAATGGAAAAATGATAACCTGGTGATTAAGGACGGTTGGCCGGCTTCCGTCTGCTCCGCTGGTCAATGCCCGGAAACCAGAGGCCTTGCCGCTGCTGATCTGGACAACGATGGAACCATTGAAATTGTTGCGACCACTACGCAGACTGAAAGCGATGGTGCCCAGGTTTTTGTCTTCAGTGCGGACGGTTCCACCTACCAGCCGTCAGGGCTTAATTTTCAGGCTTGGCCACGTTATAACACGGCAACCGGGCCGGGCAACGACGCGGACAGCAATGGGCAGGGAAATCAC
>JAGHCC010000082.1 GCA_021160685.1 Desulfobulbaceae bacterium
GATGTAATGTTATGATGGAGCAAACCGAAGAAACCCGAGGAGAAAAAAGCGAAACCAGAGACTGGGAGGTGGTCAGCCGTGAAGACCGTAGCACGGTTGGTATTCCTTTTGTTGACAACCCGCGCATGACCTGCCGGAATGTCGATGTCTACTATGGTGACGAGCAGGCCATCCAGGATGTCTCTGTTGATATCGGCAACAATGAGGTGCTCTCCATGATCGGCCCTTCCGGCTGCGGAAAGTCAACATTCCTGCGCTGCCTCAACCGGATGAACGACACCATTGATATCTGTCGGGTAACCGGTGGGATTTGTTTAGACGAACAGGATATTTATGGCGGAGAGATTGATGTGGTGCCTTTACGGGCCCAGATCGGTATGGTGTTCCAGAAACCCAATCCTTTTCCCAAGTCGATTTATGATAATGTGGCCTATGGCCCCCAAATTCATGGTCTGGCGGCAAATAAAACCGATCTTGACGAAATTGTTGAAACCTCCCTGAAAAAAGCCGGCCTGTGGAAAGAAGTAAAAGACAGGATGGATCAGCCCGGCACTGGTCTTTCCGGTGGCCAGCAACAGAGACTTTGTATTGCCCGCGCCATCGCCGTCAGCCCGGAAGTGATCTTGATGGATGAACCCTGTTCCGCGCTTGATCCCATTGCAACGGCCCATGTGGAAGATTTGATTTCCGAGCTCCGCAAGCAGTACTCCATTGTTATCGTCACCCATTCCATGCAGCAGGCGGCCCGGGTCTCCCAGCGCACTGCCTACTTCCACCTTGGTGACCTGATCGAGGTGGGGGAAACGGAACGGGTCTTTACCAATCCCCGCCATCAATTGACAGAGGATTATATTACCGGCCGTTTCGGGTGATATAATACAGACCTCGTAAAAAGGTATTATGAAATTGATTGCAAATTTTTTATTCATGGGGAATTCGATCAAAAGTGGACATACACCGGTCTGAAATAGGCTGAAGGACTGGCGGATTGTATCTATTAGATAATTCTTCAACCTTTCAGCCTTCAGTCTAAAAGCCTTCAGCCAAGAAATAATTTATGATTATTAAAAAATGTCCAAAAAAAATCCATATTTTACGATCATTTTACGATCTCTGTAATACGTTTATATCGCCCCCTATTGACCTTTATGTACAGTAAGTTGAGGAAAAGGAATTTCCCAGTTATTTGTGGTGCTGCAATCCACGCACCATCTCTGGATGGATCTCCTCAGGCGGTTGTACAGTGGCGCCATTGTTCCTTTGAAATCAGCAATGACAACAAGATCCAGAGATGATGCGCCGGCCTGCTGAAACTCCACCCGCAAGTTAAGTAGATCGTCTTGATACCCCTCTTCTTCAACCTTTTTGCCGATGAAAGCCTGCAAGGTCTCTGGAATGGTATCAGTACAGTTTTGCTGCAGATCATAACTGAAACCAAAGGTCTCCTTGAGCCTGAAATTTATTGAGATATTTTTTGGCGACAAGGCAAGAAAGTCTGCGGTCTGGTATGTTTTATGGGCACCTCCCCGCTCAACCAATTCAACCATTTCGTGGGAAAGACTGACCACTTTTCCACGACTGCCATCCGAGAGAATGACCCAATCATTTTTTTTACATGGAAACCATGGCTCATTTTTGTTGACAGACCTGGAATTTTTTCCAATAAGTTCATCAATGGGAAGGCGCAGCTTAACGCCAAGGGCTGGATTTTCCAACGTGCTGTAAACGTTAATATCCTGCACCAGCCAGGGAACACCATGCAGCACGAGACGTTCACCTTCACGTACGGAACCGATATTGAGCATCAGCCGGAATTGATACCACATCTTGGGTATGGTTTGCCTCACTGCCCAGGCAACACCAAGGAAAAAGACTATGGTTAAACTGAGAAGCGCCCAATCCTCGGCGGCATACAGGACAATTACGAGGCCGACGACAGCACATACTATGGCAAGAAGACGGAAGAACAGATCCCACACCCGGATGGGAAAGGAGCGATGCTTTGCCTTGTAGCCTGGCATAACCTTGATCAATGCCTGATAGATGAGTCTGAAAACAAGGAAAATAGCAGCAAATACCGCAATTGCAATAAGCAGATAGAGACCCCTGGTTCGAAAAAAGTTCTTAACAGAGTTTCGTGAACTTTCCACCAGGGACATGTCTTCGCTTTCCATCTTCTCGAGTTCCATTTGGGCAAGTTCCAACTTGCCGTCTATCATTTCCGCTATATTCTTCCATTCCGGTTGAAGTTCCCGGAGATGTTTTTTTAACTTTTTATCCGTAGTCTGAGAGAGAAGTGATTCGATATTTTTTCCGGCATCATGGGCAACCGGAGCAAGTTTTTGGAAATAGTTTGCATTTTCCTTGAGTTTTGTTTTCTGCCTGGCCCTGATAGTCAAACGCTTTATTTCCTGTATCCCCGGTTTTAGCAGGGAGGAGATTTCTTTTTTCCAGTCAAACATCTCCGGTTTTTTTTCTACAAACAGTTCTAGATCAATACCTGTGGCGAGTCGTTCAAAATTATTCCCGGAATCTGTGACTTGCTTGTCCAGCTTAGCTAATTCTTCCTGAAGTTCTTTTTTTTCACTATCCGACGAACTTTTTTTCAACTTCTGTTTTTTTTCTGCAATTATTTTTTCCATGCCAGCTTTTAATTCCAGAAGAGAACTGAGCATTGACAGGGTCTTGTCCTCTTTGACTGCGCTTTCTTCCTGGACAGCAGCAGTTTCCTCCGGGGCTGATTGAACATGGGCAGGAGAAAAAAGAATAAAAAAGGTGAGCAGCGATACAAAGAAGCGATACATAAAAATCTCCAGAGCAGTTGTCATAGTTTATTTCGTCACAAGCCCTTAGGTGTACGATCAGAATCAATTCAATTTTCTCAACTCAAATTTCACCGATTTCCCGAGTTGTTCGAGGGAATACGGTTTTTTAATAAAGCCTTCAACTCCGAGTTGATTAAGTTTTTGCACATCATCATTTTTTGAAAAACCGCTGGCAATCACCGCTTTTTGATCAGGATGAATTTTGATGATCTGTTCATAGGTTTGCCTGCCATTTATGCCGGGATCCATAATCATATCAAGCAACAATAAATCAACGGAATTTTCTTTCATATACTCGATAGCCTTTTCTCCGGAACTGACCGCGTTGACTTCATAGCCCAGTGAGATAAGGATTTGCGAGGCAATATCACGCTGTTGCCGTTCATCATCAACAATCAGGATGCGTTCGCCGTTTCCTTTCAGTTGTTCTATCTTGGTTCCAGTTTCCTTCACTGGAACTTTTTCTTCGCTGATCGGAAAATAGAGCTCAAAAGTTGTGCCATCTTTGCTGCTGGCAACGGTAATTGTGCCACCGTGATCCTGGACTGTATTCCAGACCACGGAAAGACCCAGGCCGGTACCGCTTCTCCCCATGATTTTTTTCGTATAAAACGGCTCAAAAATATGATCTACATCTTTTTCAGCAATTCCTGATCCTGTATCTCTAACACTGAGAACCACGTATTGCCCTTTTTCAATAGGAAGGGTTTTTCCGGCTGGGTCATCCACGGTTTGATTTCGTGTTGAAACAACAACATCTCCTTCAATATCAACCGCCTCGGCAGCGTTTGTTATCAGGTTCATGAGACATTTTTTAATGTGAACCGGCGAGCAGGAGATATTGGCAAGCTCAGGTTCAAGCTGTGTCGTACAGCTTACATTTCTGTGGAAGGATTCGACTTTTTTATGTTCGGGTGAATCAAGATATTGGAGGATCAATGTGTTGAGGTTACTCGTTTCCCTGGCGCTGGCGACACCCCTTGCGACAGTGAGCAGATCAGCCACCACAGCAGCTGCCCGTTGCCCGGATTCCTGAATGGCACTGATTGGTTTTCGCAGTTCACTGTCTTCAGGAAGCTGCAGGAGAAGCAGTTCCGGATAGCTGACGATTCCGGAAAGAATATTGTTCAGATCGTGGGCGACACCACCGGCCATAAGACCAATGGCTTCCATTTTTTTGGCCCTTGTCTGCCGGCGAAGCAACACCTGTTCCGCTCTTTTAAGCCTGTTCTGTTCCGTATTGTCATGAAACGTTATAACGACCCTGTCGTCTATCAGTGTATAGGCAAAAACAACATCTCTTTCAGAACCATCTTTGCAGGTAATCGTCCTTTCTTTGAAGGTGACGGCGGTATCATTTTTTATCGATTCTTTCAGTTTTGTCTTCCAGGCCCGGTTAATTTCTTCCTGTAATTTTTCATCGGGATAGGCTTTGCTGAACCATTGATCGATTGTCGGGATATCCTGCAAGGTATAACCGCAAAGTTCCTCGAATTTATCATTAAGAAACTCGATGGTGCCGTTCATTCTCACCATGACAACAGGGATATGGGCATTGTTGATGAATCGACTGAAAAGACGGTCATTTTCCCGTAATTTTTTTTCTACCAGCTGTCGTTTCCTCGCCTCTCCGGCAATAAGCCGGGAACGAACAAAAAATGTCATATAAAAAAGAATTGCGAAGACAAGAACACAAAAAATAGCAAGCCACCATTTGCCAAAATCATTGACTGCTTTTAAAATCTGTCTTTCCGGAGTTTCAACGACAATAGACCATAAATTGCCGGGAATATTGATAGGACAGTAGGCAGCCTGTTTGCGGATTATTTTGGTTTGCCTATCTTTGATTCTGTCATAGTCATAGGTGGTATGACCTTGCTCTCCCCGCATCATTTTTTCAGCCATTTCAATGACTGAGGGAAACCGGGATGAGGTTTCAAAAACTGTTTTTCCCGTGTGACCGGGAACCGGACAGTAGAGTTCCACGCCTTTTTTGCTGATCATCCAGGCATAGCCATCTTCTCCGAGAACAATGTCAGCAAGGTATCTTTGCGAAATGATCTCAAACGGGATTAAAAGATTAAGGCTTCCTGCATAGATTCCCTTATCGAAAAGTGGAATAGCATAAGCTATGGTTCGATATCCCTGCACTGCGGTAAACACGTCACTGACCAACGGTTCATGATTTTCAACGATCAGGCGGTTATGCTCCTGGCCGGAAATATCCATGCCAATAACATCGGGATTATAAGGGAAAGTATATAAAATATGTCCATCGGCATCTATCCGGCTTATAGCGCTGATATCTTCATGGCTGGTGTGATGCAGTTCTTCAATAAGCTTTTTCCCTGCATCATCGAGTTTAATGATTTCATCATGTGTTGCCAGGTGAACCAGAATGCTCTCATAATGATGAAAAAAATCTTGAATTCCCCGGGCAGCCTTTTTTGCCAGTAGCAATTGCCGGGCATTAACTGAATCAATTGTGCTGTCATGAATGACCTTGTAAGGCAGATAGAAAACAAGCGAGCTTGCCGCAAGAAAACAAGCGGCAAGAATAAGAGATCTTACGATGAAGATGTTATTCTCCCGCATCATGACCTCCTTGCTTTTCTATGCTTTTTTGTCGCCATGTAACCGCCAAACAGGAGTGACTTGTAAAACTTGTGAATATTGCTGAACCCGGCATTTTCTAACAGCTCTCTCAGCCGTTTTTCCGGAACAAATTCTAAATTTTTGTCAACATGATCAAAGTCTCTGTCAATCTGTTTTTTATCTTTTCTTGTCGCAGATTGATGCGCTTTCCATGCCGATATCAAAATGTTGTAATCTTCGGAATATTTAATCCCTTCCAGGTCGATGATAATAATTTTTGCACCAACACGTAATCGTTTGGAAATTTCATGGAGGTATTTTTGTTTCTCGCCATTATCGGGCAAAAACTGCATAACAAGGATTGAAGCGGCCCCGTCAAACGGGTTGTCCTGGCTGATATCCTCAATAGTCCCCTGAGTGAGTTTGATTCTGTTTTGAATCTCGAGGGGGTTGATCTTTTCCCTGGCAGCGGCAATCATCTCTCTTGAAGGATCAAATCCGACAATTTCCCATTTCGGCCGGCTTTGAGCATAGGAGATTGTCTCGTGTCCGGTGCCGCTACCGGCAACAAGGATGGTTGCTTTTTTTTTCGTATTTTCTTCAAGAAGATGTTGGGCGATTTCATGCATCACCTCATAACCGGGGATTATTTCCCGAATTCTTTCATCGTATACACTGGCAAGTTTTCCACTGAAATGTTCAGTAGCATCAAATTTTTCTTCTGACATTGAATTCTCGAATGTAGGATTGCCCCCTATGGCAGGAGGTCGGAACGAAGCAGAATCTTATTATGTGTAAAACAGGTAACTGTTCAGGTTGGTTAGGCTGTAGGTTGAAGGCTATTAGTTTTCGAAGTCACTTCTTTCTCCTTGAGTCTAAATACCTACAGCCTATCGATCTTAACAGTTATAAAAATAGTATGCGGGAAAAAGGTTGGTTAGGCAAATTTTTACCCGGACAAATTGGATTTTTTTGAGTCAAATAGGCAGCGAGACAAACTATTTACGCATGAGCGGCAATTTGACTCCGGCAGGCCGTGGCAAAATCCTCGGGATAATGTCCCATGATCCAGCGCAGCTGCTGTTCGCTGAAAGCTCCTGGTGAATTGGGCATCCTGGGCAGAAAGGCGTAAATCAGGCGCTGATTGTTTTCTTTGTTGTCGATGCGTTTTGAGTACTCAATGGTGGTCACCATCCTGGCGCCTAATCCTTCCAGTGTCCGCATGGCCAGGAGCATGCCCCGGTCCAGGGAGGCACGGCAGGCCTGATCCGCTTCAATGATGTTTCCAACCGGCTTTAGTGTCATCATTTGGATTTCCCATTGCGAGGTCTGGGCCTTGGGGACAAAGAGCATGATGTTTTCATCTTCATAAATGATCAGACTCTCTTCCCGGTCTGTTCTGCCGTCCATGCGGCGGTTGGACCGGATTGCCGTAATATAATCGTCAAAAAAGAGGCGGCCGGTATCTTTTTTATATTCGCCAATAAAGGTACGAATCAGATCACCACAACCGTAGGAAACCATGGATTCGTCCGACGGTTCGCCGTTGATCCAGGCGGGTACTTCTGTGGGAAGCATGGCAAACTGTTGGTGGATCTGCTGATGGGAGGCATTGAGGCGGTAGCCCGTGGGGGCGCAGTCAAAACCGAAATTCCAGCCCCAGAGGGTTGAATTGAAACTCAGTTTTTTCCCTTTGCCCTGTTGCAGGGTCGTAACAATTTCAAGCCGCAGCTTTTCAAGATCAGCAGGCTCAAGCATCTCTCGCTCCGCCGGTTCGGCCCGGCCCAGCTGTTCCGCCATCCTTGTGTAGGTGCGTTGGTAGTAGAGATGGCGCAGGCCGCCCATGTCATGATCAAGAAGATCACTAATTCGGTAGCGCATCGAGTCATTGGCCATATTGGCGGCATAATGGCCCCAGGGAATATAGGAGTTGCGGCGCAGATATTCAAAAATATGGCTTTTGCCATCCAAAGCCCGCCATTCGCCGATAATCTCACTGGTGCCCTGGGCGCCGGGCCGCAGCACCATCACCTCTTTATACTCAGTGGGCAGAGAGCGGTTATTTGCCAGGATCTCAAAGAGGAGATGATGGCTGATGACGGCCCGCAGTCGGCCCTGGTCGTCCTTTTTGTATCGCAGGCCTTGGGGGATTCCCTTTTCATCCAGGACAAATTCGCAGCAGTTATGGGCCAGGCGGACAAGGTCGGCCGGATCGGTCGAGGTCTTGGCCAGGGTGAGAAGCAGGGCGTCCGGCAGGGAGGCGAAAATTTGTTTGATTTTTTCTTCACTGCCACTTTCATCGGAAAACCACTCCTTGGCCGTTTGGGACAGTGAGGTGGGTTTTGCTTCAGGCAGGGAGATAGCA
>JAGHCC010000449.1 GCA_021160685.1 Desulfobulbaceae bacterium
CCTCAAGGCCCGCTTCAGCGATTTTCTCTTTGTCACCAATCGAGGAACATGCATGACGAGGCTGCGTTTCTGGCAGATTATCCGACAACGCGGTTTGCAGGTTGGCATCGGTAAGAAAATCAGCCCTCATATTCTGCGCCACTCTTTTGCCACCCATCTTCTCGAGCATGGGGCCGATCTCAGGTCGGTGCAGATGATGCTCGGCCACGCCGATATTGCCACAACCCAGATCTATACCCATGTTGACAGCAGTCGTCTCAAGGATCTGCATCAGCGATTTCACCCCAGGGGATAAACCGGTCATGGACGTTATTACCTCCCACCTGAATGCCGATTTCGACGCCATGGCCTCCATGATTGCGGTGAAAAAACTCTATCCGGATGCCATTCTTGCCTTCCCGGGTTCCCAGGAAAAGAATGTCAGGGAATTTTTGGTCCAGTCGGACTACACCTATGATTTTCAGCGCCAGAAAATGATCTCCCTGGACCAGGTCACCCGCCTCATTGTGGTTGATACCCGGCAGCCGGCCAGGATCGGCAATTTTCAGAAATGTCTGGAGAACCCCGGCCTTAAAATCCATCTTTATGATCATCATCCGGACGCGAAAGGAGATCTCAAAGGAGAGGTGGAAGAAGTACGGCCGGTGGGCGCCACCGCCACTTTGCTCAGTGAGATTTTTCAGGAACGAAAGCTTGCGGTGAGCCCGGACGAAGCGACGCTGTTGGCTATGGCTATCTATGAAGACACCGGCTCCTTTTCTTTTAATACCACCACGCCCAATGATTTACGGGCCATGGCCTGGCTGCTGGAGCAGGGCGCCGATATCTCGGCGGCCTGCCAGTATATCAGCCAGGAATTGACCTCTGACCAGGTTTCCCTGCTTCACAAACTGATCAAGTCCTCCACCACCTATCATATTCAGGGGATTGATATTGTCATCGCCCGCCTGGCCGTGCCGGAATATATTGATGAATTCGCCCTGATCGTCCGGCGTTTCATGGCCATGGAAAATCTTGATGTTCTTTTTGCCCTGGCCTCAATGGGTGAAAGGATTTATGTCATTGCCAGGAGCAGGCTGCCTGAGGTCAATGTAGGTAAAATCGCTGCCGATCTTGGCGGCGGCGGTCATGCCTCGGCCGCCTCGGCTACGGTGCGGGATATGACGCTCATTGAAGCCGAGGAAAGGCTGATCCGCCTGCTCCATAAGCATGTTCAGCCCGAAAGTCTGGCATGGGAGTTGATGTCCTCTCCCATAATCTCGGCGGATCCTTTGATCTCCATCAACGAGGCCAATCAAACCCTGACCCGCTATTCCATTACGGTTCTTCCCGTTTTAAAGAATAAAAATCAAGTGCTTGGTCTTATTTCCCGGCGTGATGCAAGTAAGGCAATTTTTCACGGCCTGGGTGATCTGCCGGTGACCGAATACATGACCACGGAATTTGAGACCCTGCCGTCAACAGCGACCCTGGCCGATATCCAGAAGCTTATCATTGAGCATCGTCAGCGCTTTATCCCTGTGGTGGATAACGGCATCCTGGTTGGAGTGATAACCCGCACGGACCTGTTTAACCTGCTGATCAACGACCAGTCCTATCTTCCCGAGCTGACCGAGGGCCAGAATCAGCCGTCGGTTGAGCGGCGGCGCAATCTGAATAACCTGATGACCCAGTTTCTGGCACGGGAGATGATCGTCCTTCTCAGGACTATCGGCAAGGTGGCAAAGGAAAATCATGTTACGGCCTATGCTGTGGGCGGCTTTGTTCGGGACCTGCTGCTTCATGTCAAGAATTTTGATTTGGATATTGTGGTGGAGGGAGACGGTATTGTGTTCGCCAGGAAGCTGGCTGGCTATTTAAAGGCCAAGGTGCGCACCCACGAGAAGTTCTGTACAGCGGTGGTCATCCTCCCGGACGGCTTGAAGGTGGATGTCGCGACGGCCCGGCTGGAATATTATGAATATCCCGCTGCCATGCCCACCGTGGAGTTCAGCTCACTCAAGCTTGATCTTTTTCGTCGGGATTTTACCATCAACGCCATGGCCATTAATCTCAATCCCGGCCATTTCGGCATTCTGGTGGATTTCTTCAACTGTCAGAACGATCTGAAAGACCGGCAGATCCGCATTCTCCATAATCTCAGTTTTGTTGAAGATCCGACCCGCATTTACCGTGCCATCCGCTTTGAACAGCGCATGGGGTTTCAGCTTGGTAAACATACGGAACGGCAGATCAAGACGGCGGTGCGGATGAATCTCTATGATCATTCCTTTGGCCGCCGTTTTTATCAGGAGATCAGGATCATTCTTTCCGAGGAGAATTCTCTGGGGGCCATCCGCCGCATGAACCAGTTCGGCCTGCTGAAGTTTCTTTGCCCTGTCCTGAAACTTGATCCGCGCCTGGAAGAGATTCTTGAGGAGACCCATCGGGTTGTGGCTTGGTATAAACTGCTTTACACCAAGGAGCGTTTCAGGCAGTGGATCGTCTACCTGCTTTCTTTGATGGCACGGGTTCCAACCAAGGGGCTGTATGATTTCTGTCAAAAATTTGGTGTGCCGGAAAGATACTCTCATCTTCTCATCCGGGAAAGGGTGGAGGCGGGACGCATCGTTAAAACGCTTGAGCGGCGCAAACTGCTGCGGCCCAGTGAGGTTTACTGGCTTTTACAGGGAATGAGTCATGAGGGGTTGCTTTATCTGATGGCCATTTGTCGGAACAAATCAGGCAAACAGGCTGTCTCTTTATATGTCACGAAATTAAGGCATGTCAAAACACATCTGCGTGGCGTCGATCTGAAAGAAATGGGCTATTCTCCCGGACCAATTTACCAGACCATTCTCAATCATCTTCTTGAGGCTACCCTGGACGGCCAGCTGGACAGCCGGGAAAAAGAAATGCAATTATTGGAGCAAAAATATCCGTTGAGTGGGGATGGAGGGGATTTGAAAAGATGAACGTCGAACATCGAACGTTCAACATCGAATGATGAATTAAGGAAAATCTGATTAGATTCCATCCTTTTTCTCTGTGCTCTGTGGTGAAAAAAAGACTTTTTACGAATCCATCATTATTGAGATATCCCCCCAAAAGCCATTGACTAATCCGCAATTAAGACCTAAATTATAACCATATTTTAGATCTTAAATTAACTCTATTTTATGGTGATCAAAATGAAAGCTGTCTTGGCAAATTGCTCCGCGAGCATATCAGAATTAAAAAAAAATCCTAGTGCGCTCATTGAACAATCCGATGGAGAACCCATTGCTATCCTCAACCATAATAAGCCAACAGCGTACCTTATTCCTGCTGAGACATATGAAGAATTATTAGAGAGTATCGAAGATTATCAGCTTGGAATCATAGTAAAAGAAAGACAAAATGAGAAAATTTCAGCCATTGAAGTGGATATAGATGAATTATAAACTGAAATTTCTCCCAACGGCTCTCAAGGAATGGAAAAAACTTGATTACCCCATTCAAACGCAGCTTAAAAAAAAATTAAAAAAGCGTCTTAAAAACCCTCATGTACGCAGCAGCCAACTACGAGGTTATGAAAATTATTATAAAATAAAATTAAGAGCAAGTGGATATCGTCTCGTCTACGAAGTCATAGATGAAGAAATATGTGTCTTTGTTATTGCTATTGGCAAAAGAAATAAGAACGAAGTTTACAAACAGGCTCAAAAAAGGGCTAACCAGCAAAAATAATTTAGTAATAAGGAAAGAGAATGACCGTTGTCCAACAAATAGCAATACTTGCGCCGCCCTTTCTGTTCGCCCTGACTATCCATGAATTTTCCCATGGTTATGTGGCCGATCGTCTGGGCGACCCAACGGCCCGCAACATGGGCAGACTGACCCTGAACCCCATAAAGCATATTGATCCGCTGGGGGTACTGGCTTTTATTATCATGAAAATCGGCTGGGCTAAGCCGGTGCCCGTGGATCCCAGGTATTTCAAAAATCCTTTGCGGGATATGCTGTGGGTGGCCCTGGCCGGTCCTGCCGCCAATCTGATGACCGCCATTGCCAGCGGCCTGTTAGCACAGCTTCTCGTTATTGTAAGTCCGGTTCTGCCACCCTTTCTTCTCTGGCCCCTGGCCCAGATGATTGCGGCCAGTATCTGGATTAATATCATGCTGGCCGTTTTTAATCTGCTGCCTATTCCGCCCCTGGACGGCAGTAAGGTGCTCATGGGACTTTTGCCGCCGCAACAGGCGGCAAGCTTTGCCAAACTGGAACCCTTTGGCTTTATTATCCTTCTGGGCCTGTTTTACACCGGTATATTGCAAAAGGTCATTATGCCAATTATTACCTTTGCTCAGAATATGATTGTTGGGTAAAGGTGAGGGACAGAGGGACAGAGGGACAGA
>JAGHCC010000122.1 GCA_021160685.1 Desulfobulbaceae bacterium
ATCCAGATGATTTTCCTCGCTGCCGCTTTCATATTTCACCTTGTCGGTGTCCACTTCCAAGGGAAAACGCAGCCTCCCCTTTTTGCCGGGATACGTTCGTTCCCGAAACCAGGGCAGGATAAAGGTGTCCACTGTTCCCCAATCGCGGGGGATTGAGAGCTGAATCATGGGCTGGCCCAGTTTTTCCTCGCCATCCAGAGCCTCCACAAGATCGGTCTGGTTGATAATATCCACCAGATGGACAAATTCCGTGGCACCCCAAAACACCTTTCCAACGCCCATTCGCATCTCCCACGATTCGGCCAGGTAAAGAAAATTGGCCTCGCGGACATCTGCATGGGTTCGTTCATCATCGGCCGAGTCCAGCCTGAAAAACGGGGCAATGATGAAACTTGAGCCCGAGGGAAATTCATGATAGAGCTCGGCGTTAACGGCAAGAGAACAATTATTACGCCTCTGCTTCGGGTAGGCTGGCGAATGAAAAAATCCTCTCCCTTCCACGGTGACATCGCTGGTGAATTCAGCTGCCGCCAGAGTTTCCGGCATCAGGATTATGCTGCAGAAAAGAAAGAAGAGCAGGTGGGATTGCGGGAAAGTCCGTGGGAAGCCTGCCGGGACGCTCATCCCCATAACTATTTTGCCCGCTTCAGACTGTTTTTGTCAAAATTCCGATCCGTCAATCCTGTCTTGAACTGATAATATGTCCATAGTAATTTTGTCGATTTCCCGTTCTGGTGATTGACCATTTCCATCTCTGCGGCCCGCCAGTATTTGCCAAGATATTGCTCATAGTCCTTAAAAATCAGGGTTTTCAGATGGGCTTTTTTCCGGTCATAATATTCCACCTTCCAAAGCCGGTATTCATCCTTGTCCCGCCACGAAACCAGGCGGGTATAGCCGGAATTTTTCAGGTCAACAGGATAACTTTCATTAACAAAACAGTCGCGGGCTTCATAGGTTTCTTCACGAAGAAATCTGTAGGTATATTTTTCCACTTCCTGGCTGGCGATATCTTCATAGGCATACTCACTGCCCATGAATGAACCGGATTTATTCCGTGAACTGATCCTTTTCACCCTTTTTAAAGCCGGCAGATAGAGCCACTGGTCATCATCGCCCACCTTATGAGAAAAGGTGAGAAAGGCGGTTCCCTTTACATCCCTTGGCGTGTCAAAAATCGACAGGCTCTTGTCGCCGTCATTCTCCACCTCAAGGGTCCGGATGCGGATTTTACGTTTACTCTCCCTGCCATGTTTATTACGGAGGATCATCAGCATATCGGCCGTAAAATCAGTAAAACCCGCATCACGAAGGTCTGCTTCCAGGGCAATGGCCAGCCCCTTTTCCTCCAGACTTTCGGCAAAACATCCGGCAGGATTACAAAACAACAGACAAGTTAAAAAAAGTAAAAAAAATCTCACTTGTTTCCCTCAAGTTTCATGAGCAGGGTCGGCAAAAAGAAAAAATCCAGAATCAGGGCAAAAACAATGGTGATGGCCGTCATTAAGCCCATATGGGCATTGATCTGAAATCCCGAAAAAGCAAGAACGGTAAAACCGGCCATTAAGGCGACGGTGGTGATCCAAATTGCCGAGCCCACCGTATTAAAGGCATATCGAACCGCATCTTCGGATGACATGGAATGCTCCCGGCGGGCACGCTGGTATTTGGACAAAAAATGGACGGTATCATCAACCACGATCCCCAGGGTCATGGCAATCATGACCGAAACCGCCAACCCCACCTGTCCCACCACAACCCCCCAGACGCCAAAGGCCATGAATGCCGGGACCAAGTTGGGGATAAGGCTTATAAGTCCCAGTTTCAGATCCCGCAGGACAATGATCATGATCATTGAGATCAGGATCAGGGCCAGGGTTGAACCTTTGAGCATAGACTGGATATTTCGTTTTGAAATATAGGAAAAAATTACTGACAAACCGGAGCCATAGGTTTCCAGAGACGGCGCATTCTCCCGCAGCCAGCCACGGCCCCGTTCTTCCAGATCCAGCACGACACGAGTCCCGACATTAGGCATATTCACCGTCATGCGGCTCGCCGATTTATCTACATTGATCCGATCATTTAAATCCAAGCCAAAGGGCAGGCTCATCTCATAGAGAAGCAAATACTGGGCTGCCAGCTGCCGGTCCTCCGGCAGCCGGTACCAGGCGGGATCATCGCCATGCATATTTTTATTCAAGCGTTTCATGATGTCCGTGATGGTGTGAACATGCCTTACTTCCGGTTGCGAACCAAACCATTCACTGAAAGCCTCCACCCTGGCAAGATACTCCGGATTGTTGATGCCACCCTCTTCACCTGAATCAAGATCCCAGTCAATGATGCTCATTCCTGTGAGATTTTCCCCGGCATAATCCGTGGCCACCCGGAAATCATAACTCCGGTCAAAATATTTCACAAAATTATCATTCAACTCGACCCGACTCATCCCGGCAACTGTGAGAAAAATCAGGACAAGAATGAACCTGAAAATGGGGGTTTGCCTGGCCACGACAAAGTCGCCAAGACGGGTGAAAAATCGACCCTGGCCCCGAGAACGGCTTGAAACCTTCAGCGGCAGTACAGCCATCAGGGCCGGTAGGAAGAAAACGGAATAAACAAATGCAGCCATGACGCCCATGGCCACGATGTTGCCAAGATCCCGAAACGGCGGAGCGTCTGAAAAATTCATGGTCAAAAAACCGATTGTTGTGGTCAGGCTCGTGACAAAAACCGGCTGAATATTGATCCGTAGTGACTCAACGATTCCTTTTAATTTTGTCTGTCCCTGATGCATGTGATGAAACATGGTGACAAGGATATGAACGGAATCGGCAACCGCCAGAGTAAGAATAATTGTTGGAGAATTAGCTGTGGCCGGAGTCAGCTGAATTCCGAACCAGCCGGCAAGGCCCATTCCCGTAACTGTCGACATGACAATGACCATGAAAGTCCCGGCCACGGCCAGAACAGAACGCAGCAAAAAAACAAGCAAGCCCAGAAGAACGACAAACATCATGGGGATCAGAGACTTAATGTCTCTTGCAGAGGCCTCGCCAAAGGCCTTGTCGATCATCACTGCGCCGGTCAAGTAAAAATCAAGAAAGGGATATTTCGCCTGCATCTGTTCCATGAGCGCCCGGCTTGCAGCGCTCACTTCATCTGTTTCGCTCCTGTCCTTTTCCGGCTTGATAATATTAACATTAACCCCGGTGACATGCCCTGCGGGAGAAAGCAATCTGTTGATCAGCAGCGGTTCAGCCAAGGCGATCCGCCTGATGGCGCCAATCTCCTCATCCGTCAAGGCCATTGCGTCGCGGACAAAATCCTCGAC
>JAGHCC010000243.1 GCA_021160685.1 Desulfobulbaceae bacterium
AGACTCCGAAAAAGGCCTGAGGCCTGCGAATTGTACTGGTGTTACATGAGTAGGCCGATGACAGGTAAGCGCAGACTCCGAAGCAGATGCGGTGCCCTGTGATCAATTACCATTTTTCAGCCAGCCTCTACCGTCCGGGCAAGCTTTCTTACTTCGGCCAGGGTCCGGGCCAGATCAAAGGTCACAATCTCTTTATCCCGCATGACAAGTTGGCCGTCAATGATCACTGTCCTGACATCACTGCCCATTGTCGCATAGACTAAAATGTCCTGATTGTAAAAAGGGGTCAGGTGGGGCTTATTGAAGTCAACTACAATCAGATCAGCTTTCTTACCCGCTTCAATACGGCCGACAAACTGATCAAGACCAAGAGCTGCAGCGCCGTTAAAAGTGGCCATCTCCAGTACCTTTGCGGCCGGCATGACAGCGGGATCAAGATGATGGACCTTATGCAACTTCGCGCAGTGATCCATTTCCAGAAAAAGATCAAGATTGTTATTGCTGGCACAACCGTCGGTACCAAGGCCGACGACAATATTTCGCTCAAGCATTGCCGACAGTGGTGCGATGCCGGAGGCCAATTTCATGTTGCTTGCCGGACAGGTCACGACCCGGGCGCTGCTCTCCTTGAGAATATCCAGATCTCTTTCCTCAAGCCAGACGCAATGTACACAAACCGTAGAGCTGTCCAAAACCCCAAGAGCATGGAGATGCTCCACCGGAGAGACCCCATACTGTTGCCGGATCTGGTCAATTTCGGAACGAGATTCAGCCAGGTGAATAAAATAATCCACCCCCTTTGAACGGGCCAAATCCTTGGCTTTTTTCAGGGTTTCCGGGCCGCAGGTGTAAGGTGAATGACAGAACACCGCCGGACTGATCCGCTCATCAGCACCCCACTCATCAATAAACTGTTCCACCGTACTGATATTGTCCGCCGGATCGGCAACGCCGGGAGCCGGAAAATCAATGATGCCGTGACCGGCGATTGCCCGCATGCCGGACTCACGCAAAGCCTTTGCAGCTGTAGATTCATAAAAATAGGAATCGGCAACGGTGGTGGTGCCTGACATAATCATTTCCGCCGCCGCAAGTTTTGTACACCAGTAAACCATTTCTTCGCTGACGAAACGGGCCTCGGCCGGAAAAATATACTGCTCAAGCCAGGTCATCAACGGCAGATCATCAGCCAGGCCGCGAAAAAGGGTCATGGCGCAATGATTATGACAATTGACCAGCCCCGGCATGACAAGACAGCCCGCCGCATCAATTGTTTGTTGTGAAGAACACCGCTGGGGCAACACGTCCATGCTCCCTGTCTCGACAATGATCCCGTCCCTGATCCGGACAAAACCCTCGGAAATTACCCCGTTTGCTTCCTGAGACAGGGAGAGAAGCATCCCGTTGACGATCAACAAATCATCCCGCATATTTTCAGATATTCCGTTCTTTTTCATTTCCGGCACGAGTCAAAATTCAAAAAAAATCATGTTAAATTGATACAAGAATGATGTATTATAAGCACCAGAAAAAAAATAAGCCAAAACCTTTTACCAAAATCTATTTTAAAAACCCGACTGTGTCCGGTTTAAAATTTGCAGATAAAGAAAACTTGTATTTCAAAATGGTTTTCACCTCAATATTCAGACTCCCAATCACAATCGATCATTCAAGGAGAACAAGATGATAAAAAAAATGGCATTTACCATGCTTCTCGCCGCCAGCCTGACCACGGCCTGCGCACCACCCCAGACCAACACCGGCAAAGGAGCTGCTTACGGCACAGCGGGAGGGGCTGCTGCCGGCGCCATTCTCGGCCAGGCCATTGGTGGTGACACCGAAGCAACTCTATGGGGCGCGGCTATCGGCGCCGCCGTGGGCGGTCTGACCGGTGCCGGTGTCGGGAAAATGATGGACAACCAGGAACAGGAGATGAGACAGGCCCTGGCCAGCTCGGAAGCGGCCTCGGTTCGCCGGGAAGGAGACATGCTTGCAATCATGTTCAAAAGTGATATGACCTTTGATTTTAATTCAGCCAAGGTTATGCCCGGCCTGTATACGGAAATTGACCGCGTCTCCTCGGTTATGCAGCGTTATCCACAAACCCTGATCCAAGTGGAAGGGCATACCGACAATATCGGTACGGAAACCTATAACATGGACCTGTCAAGAAAACGTGCCCAAGCGGTTAGCGACCTACTTATCCAGCGTAGCATCAGCAGCCAGAGAGTGAGCATCATTGCCTTTGGCGAAAGCAATCCCATTGCTTCAAACAATACCGAGACCGGGCGACAGATGAACCGCAGAGTAGAAATCAAAATTGTACCAACCCAATAAAACGAAATAAAACAAAACTGATTCAACAAAAAAGGCTCTACCCCTTTTCAGGGGTAGAGCCTTTTTTATTGATCGATCTAAAATAATTTTCAGGTTTTCTGCTTGCCAGTTCGACTCTTTCTATAATACCATTTTTGTAACTATTCACCAGCACCCCATCTTCGTCCATTTTGGCCTTCTCGAATAGCATTAGTATGCTTCGAAGTCCCAGGTAAGCGTAGACTCCGAATGAACGAATATGAGGCACTGGTAAACAGTTACGGTGCAGAGTTAAAGGTAATTTATAAGCCCACCTGAACAGTTACCCATTTTTGTAACTATTCACCAGCTTCTACTTCAAACAGGTATTACGAGAGATCAAACCGATGGGAAACAACAATCTGGTATTTTTGGAAGTTATTGAATGGCAAGACGAAACAGGTCAAGAAATTCTGCATCGTATTCCGGAACAGGGCTCAGCTGAAATAAAGCTCGGAGCTCAACTTATCGTCCGGGAAAGTCAGGCCGGCATCCTGTTCTATAAAGGCAAGGCCTGCGACGCCTTTGGCCCCGGCAAACATACATTGCATACCGGCAATATACCTATCCTGACCAAAATTCTTTCGATCCCCTGGGGGATGACCAGCCCATTGCGGGCCGAGGTCTATCTGGTCAACATGAAAATCTTTACCAACCTCAAATGGGGAACCCGCAACCCCGTAGCTTTCCGGGACAGTGAACTGGGGTTGATCCGCCTGCGGGCCCATGGGATTTTCAATATCCAGGTGACCCAACCGGTACTGTTCATCAATACCTTGTCCGGCACCATGGGCCGTTTTACCACGGTTGATATTGCAGAATATCTCAAAAGGGTCATTGTTTCCCGCTTCAACGACTATCTTGGCGAACAGCTTGATACGCTTTTTAACCTGCCCGGCCGTTATGATGAACTTTCCGTCGGTTTACAAAAACGATTGCAGAAGGATTTCAGTCGCTTCGGAATGACGCTGGGAAATCTTTACATCACATCCATTACACCACCACCTGATGTACAGCAAAGCATTGACGATAAAAGCCGACTGTCGGTAATCCAGGATATGGATAAGTTGATCAAACTCAAGGCTGCATCAGCCATGGAAAAATCAGCCGAGTCTCAGGCAGGCGCTGGACAAGGAATGGGAATGGGGATGGGCCTGATGATGCCGGCCATGCTGGGCAACATGTTCCAGCCACAGAAGTCGGCGGTCGTCACACATGAAAAACATACCAAATGCCCGGACTGCGGCCAGATGATTCCTGCCGATGCCCGTTTCTGCCCCCAATGCGGTCACCAGCTCTTGATCCTCCAACAATGCGCCAACTGTGGCAAAAACCTGACCCCCAAAACCCGTTTCTGTCCACAATGCGGCCACCCGGCTGACGACAAACCCAAACCGAGATTCTGCCCCAAATGCGGCAGCGAAAATCTGCCTGGGGCCACATTCTGTAATCAGTGTGGAGAAAAAATTTAGTCAAACATGAACCTGACCATTGAGCAGCCCTGTCCCCAATGTGGAGGACCAGTGGAACTTGGCGAAGCAGACCATGTCCTGATCTGCCCATATTGCGGCACGAAAAATTTTCTCTCGACCTCCATGCCCGCGCTGCTGCTCCCTCCTGCCCGGGAATATGAGGAGATGATCTATGTTCCCTATCTCCGTTTTCGGGGCAGTGTCTTTTCCTGTATCGGCAACACTATTCAACACCAGGTGACAGACACCTCGCTGCTCGGAACCCCACTCAACATCCTGCCACCCAGCCTGGGAATCCGTCCCCAGGCCATGAAAATCCGTTTTGCCACGGACAAACTTCAAGGGACCTTCCTCAAATGTTTACATGGTGCCGAAGCGGCTGTGGAAAGGGCCGGATCTTTACAGAACATCACGGCCGGTCAGACTCTTTACCACCGCGCCTATATCGGCGAGACACTCAGCCTGATCTACCAGCCGCTTTACCATAAGGACGAAAGACTTGGCGATGCAATTACCGGAAAACTACTGGCCCGGCTGAAAGGTGGACTTTCCGGCCTGGACAGAGTAACAGAACCCGCTCCGCCGCTTGACTTTAACTTTCTCGCCACTTTATGCCCTCAATGCGGCTGGGATCTGAACTGTACCAGTGACAGTATTGTGCTGACCTGCCCCAATTGCCACACGGCCTGGCAGGCGGCAGGAAAATGTTTTTCTCGAGTGGACTACGCCTGTATGGACTGCGACAACAAACAGGCCCTCTATCTGCCCTTCTGGAAAATGGCTGTGGATTGCCGGGGAATCCGGCTGGAAAACTTTGCTGATTTTGCCCGGCTGGCGAACCTGCCCCAGAAAGATCAGCCGGACTGGGGACATCGAAAGCTGTTACTGTGGAGTCCGGCTTTCAAAGTGCGACCAAAGATTTTTTTGCGGCTGGCCAGTCAATGCTCCACCCTGCTTGAAGAATCTGACGGAGAAAAAATGATTCCAGCCAACAGCCATCCGGTCAACTTGCCACTCAGTGAAGCGGTTGAAAGTTTGAAGATCATCCTGGCCAGCGTTGCGGCCAACAAAAAAAAAACTGCTGCCAATGCTGCCCGATATCCGCATTTCCGCGACTTCGGCCTCTCTTTTCTATCTGCCTTTTGACAACACAGGCTACGATCTCAGGCAAGTAGAGACAGGAATCAGCATCAACAAACAAATTCTGGCACGGGGCAAGGATTTATGAATGGGGGTGGGAATGGAGAGTGGAAAGAGGAGAGATGAATGGTTATTCGCCAAATAGGTAACTTCTCAAGAAGTGGTCGGCAACCTGTAAACAAATCCCCCTCAATCCCCCTTTGATAAAGGGGGAGGTTGTCGGTATGCCAACACTTA
>JAGHCC010000291.1 GCA_021160685.1 Desulfobulbaceae bacterium
GATCTCGGTGGAAGGCGTTCCCGGATAGCCCGAGGCCACGGTTACTCCGGCCTCCATAGCACCGCGGGCAATGGCCTCATTCCCCGATAACCATTGTTTTTCTGTGCTGACCTTCGTCACATTTTTCTCCTGAATGTAAGCCGCAATCACAGCAGCTGAGGGTTGATAAAGTCATTTTTTACGAAGTCATTATTGGCTGATTTCATACCACGGATTTTCATGAAGTTCAAGTAAGCGTTCACCAACGCCCATCTTCGCGCGATCAGGCTGGCTCATAGAGGCATACTATAGATTCACCAGTCTGCTTGCACAAATCTGGAACGTTGGTGAACGTTTACAGGACGGTGGTTCCCATAGGTGTATAGCTCCCTTGATGAACGGTTATAAGTTCAAGCTGTAGCTACGTAGGAATACGGAGGAGGGAGCAATTTAAGCGGAAAAATGAAATGGGGGGGAAATGGCTTCAAATCGAGAAGAGAAAAAGGGGATCAAAGATCCAGGTCGAGTTTGGCGCCAAGATCGGCAACAAGGTTTCTCGCGTGCAGAAAATTCAGTTGTTGCAGGTGGTCTTTGATTTTTTTCAGGTCTTCGCCGGTCTCGGAAAGATGGTCGATTTGTCTTTCGATCTCCAGGAGAGAACTTTCCGCGTCCATATCATTTGCCGTAAGCAGAAGGATAAGCTTGTTAAAGCGGCTGCGAAGATCTTCCCGGTCAATTTCGACATTATCTATTCTCGGCCCCGGATGGGCTGCTTTTTTTTCCGGCAGAAGGGAGAGAGAATGGAGTATCCGGTTCATTTCCTCCTGGAGCAGGTCGATCTGTTTTTTGCTTACGGTTTTCTTCTGTCTCAGGGCATGTTCAATGTCATGGGCTGCGTCACGGACGCCGGTGATGGAAAGATTACCGGCTACTCCTTTGAGGGTATGGGCCAGCCGGACGGCTGCATCTCCATCCTCTTTGTCGGACATTTCCCTGATTTGTTTCGGAAATGAACGGTATTTAGCACTGAATTCGTGCAGCAGGTCGATAAGAAGCGCTTGGTTGCCGTTCAGCCGCCGCAAGGCGCCAGCAAGGTCGATTTCGGGAAGATCCTGCGGCAGGATAGGCTCAGCGCTGCCGCTTTTTTTTCCTTCTTGCAGCAGGAATTCGTGTTTTCTGCTTTGATTCCACTTGATCCACCTGGATAGTGTCGTCAAAAGGATATCCGGTTCAATCGGTTTTGTCATATAGTCGTCCATGCCGGCCTCCAGGCACCTCTGCCGGTCTTCCGTCATGGCATGGGCGGTCATGGCAATGATGGGCAGATTGTCAAAGCGTCCATCCGACCTGATCTGCCGAGTTGCCTCCAGCCCGTCCATGACCGGCATCTGGATATCCATTAAAACGGCATCATAAAAGTTTTTGTGGACGGCCTTGATCGCCTCCCGGCCGTTTTTCGCCGTAACAATCTGGATTCCTTCATCGGTAAGAAGTTCAATAATAATTTGTTGGTTGATCTGATTGTCTTCAACAAGGAGAATTTTGCCGTCTTGAACAGGAGCTGCGGGCGGGACAAGAGAAGTTGTCTGAGTCCGATTCCTGGCATGGAGAGTCCCCAGTCCTTTTCGGATGGCGGAAAGAAGCTGGCTGCGGAGAACAGGCTTCTGGAGAAAAATGTCTACATCGAGGGCGCGGGCCTGCCGGATAAGATGGTCCTGGCCGAAAAGAGTCAGAAGAATAACCGGGTTTTTTTGCAGAGAGGTTTTTTGCCGGATCTGGGTCAGAGTTTCCAGGGTCTTTTGTTCGTCCCCGAGATTGCCGAGAAGAATCAGGTCGAAATCCCGCAAGCTGCTGTTCTCCTCGGATTGAAATGTCAGCTCCAGAGAACCGGCCGTCTCGACAGTAAAACCATAAGGCGTCAGGGAGTTCTGCAGGCTGGTTTGTACGGTTTTGTTGTGGTCAGCGATCAGGATTCTGGCGTTGCGGATATCGTCCGGGATTTGTTTCATTTCGTCCCGGGATTCCTTTGCTGTTGTGAAGACAACAGTAAAGGAAAAAGTACTGCCCTGGCCAGGTGTGCTGGCCACCTTGATTTCTCCATCCATCAATTCGACCAGTTGGCGGCAGATGGCCAGTCCCAGACCTGTACCACCGTATTGCCTGGAAATGGAAGTGTCGGCCTGGCTGAAAGAGATGAAAAGTTTGTCGAGTTGTTCTTTGCTTATGCCGATGCCTGTATCGGAAATGGAAAACAGGAGGGTCAGGTCATCCGCCTCTCTGGTAAGCAGGTTGATTTTGACATGGACCTCTCCTTGTTCGGTAAACTTCAGGCCGTTGTTAACCAGATTAATAAGAACCTGGCCGAGACGAAGGGGGTCGCCCTGCAACGAGTCCGGAACATCCTTGTCCACTGATATGATCAGTTCCACCTTTTTTTCAGCCATTTTTTCGGAAAAGATATCCGCCAGATTTTCCAGGATATTCCGCAGCTTGAAAGGAGTCTCTTCAATCTCCATTTTGCCGGACTCAATCTTGGAAAAATCAAGGATATCATTAATTATTTTCAGCAGCGTGTTTCCGGATGACTGAATCGTCTGCAGATAATATCCTGTCTTGCTGTCCTGATTCTTCCTCAGGGCCAGACCGCTCATACCGATGATGGCGTTCATGGGGGTCCTGATCTCGTGACTCATGTTGGCCAGAAAGGTGGATTTGGCAAGATTGGCCGCATCGGCCTTTTCTTCGGCAAGTTTTCGCTCCCGGGCCTCTTGTCTTAATCTTTTATTGGATTGACTGAGCATCAGGGTCCTCTCGCTGATACGTTTTTCGAGATCAATATTGTGGACGTTCAACTCCGTATTTGCCCGGGAAAGCTGTATATTGCTTTCGTCGAGTTGAATATTTGCTTTCTCCAACCGAGTCGTGTATTCGGCCTGCACCTGCTTTTTTTCTTTTTCAAGAAGATAGAGGCGATCGGCCAGACAGATGGCCAGCAGGGTAACCTCCCAGGCGGAACCGATCTGGCTTGCCCATTGGGTAAAAAAAGTGTTGGGCAGAATGGCAAATGTTTTCATGGCATAGACAACAATACCAATCAGGAAAACAGACCAGGCAATGGCATAATAGAGCGCCGGTCGGTATCCGGTGAACATGATTTTGATACCGCAGTAAATATGGGTTGGCAGGGTAAAACAGAGGGCCGCTGCCAGCTTGATGCTTGCCGAATAACTGAAGACCAAAGCAAAGAGCATGCCGCCTATTCCCAGGTATTGATAGAAAGACAAAAGTTTGTCAATGCGGGGCAGGTAATGGCGGGTATGCAGAATGGAGCGGGTAAACAGGGAGCCGAAAAGGTAGGCAAAGAAGATAAAAAAAGGCAGGTTGTTGTTGGCCCACCATATTTGATTGGGCCAGAGAAACTGGAAGGAAAGTCCGTTCAATCCCAGTTGAAAAAACATGAAACCGGTGATAAAGGTAACATAATAAAGATAGGTGATATCATTGATCCTGAAATAGAGGAAGAGATTGTAAATGATCATGACCAGCACGAGGCCATAGTAAATTCCCAGCATCATATATTCTAAAGAGGTGGTTTCCGCCAGGGCGACCGGGGAGAGAAGAACGAGTGGAATATTCATGGAGCCGGTGGTGACACAGCGCATGTAGCAGGTCTTGCTCTGTTCCGGCTGTAAAGTAACGGGAAAAACAAAGTAGGTGTAATTAAGGGGTCTTGTGCTGAACGGGTGTTTGTCGCCCGTGATGAATTTTTTCAAGCGACCGTCATCATCGGGGATATAGAATTCAATGTGATCGAGCATGGGATATTTCAGCTCAAAAAAATAGGTGGCCGGGGCGTCGAGCCTGCTGATGATAGTCGTTTTGGCCCAGTAGGCCGAGGAGGTAAAGCCAAATCCTGGCGCATCACAGGTTGATGTCTTGAAAAGCGTCTTGATTTCCGGCTGCCGGATGTCGCTGATTCCCAATTTGCCGGTCCGGTCTTCGAGGATGTCCAGGTGTCGGCCAAGGGAATAAATATTCTTTTTTTCAGTAACGATAAGAGGTTCGGCTGCAAAGGCAGGGGCCGGACCGCTGAGAATGTTGAACAGGAAAAGGGCTGAAAAGAGGATTAGGAAAATGAGGGTACTATGC
>JAGHCC010000316.1 GCA_021160685.1 Desulfobulbaceae bacterium
ATAAATAGCAATGTTGTCAAGAAACGACTGATATAATTTGACATTAAGCAAAGAATCATAAAAAATAAAATTAGCAAAGAAAAATAGTAGGCCGTAATCGGTTAGAAATTTGCAAACACTATATATTTTAGAGAAATTAATAATTTTCAGTTTTACGAATAAATAAAGGCAGTAACAGTTCAGCCGGGACTCATTTTTTGTTTAAGTTAATGGCTCCGGTACACCACAGGAATCGTGTTGCCGTTCCATGAATTTTGCCTTGTATAATTAATTGTAATAAATGTTGCCACAAGTGCCTTGGTCGCAACATTTATTAAATTTAAAAATGCGGATTGATCCGGAGTGATGAGAATGGTTTTAATTTGCCCACACTGCAACAAAAGACACACAGTTGATGAGAAAAAAATCCCTAGAAATGTAAAAAAGGCACGTTGCAAATACTGTGGTCAGACCTTTCTTTTGGAAAATTTTTTAAATGAATCCGGGAAAAAAGAAGATCTTCAATCTAAGCAAGCCGGACCCAGAAAAATAGCAGTTTCCTTAAGTAAGGGCGGCGTCGGCAAGACGACAACATCTGTCAATCTAGCCGCCGGTCTTGCTCTGGCCGGTTTTAAGGTGTTGCTTGTTGATACGGATACCCAGGGACAGGACAGTTTTGTCCTGGGGGTGAAACCACAGTTTGGACTGACTGAACTTGTCACCGGCGAGCTAACTCCTGAAGAGACAATCATCGAGGCGCGGAAAAGATTATGGCTACTGGCTGGAGGAAAATCTCTGGCTGGATTGAAACGGATGATTGACCGTAAGGATTTCGGTTCGGAGACGACTCTGACTGAAACTCTAAAGCCCATTGAAAATCAATATGACTTTATCATTATTGATACGTCGCCTGGATGGGATCCGATTACAGTGAATGTCCTTTTTTATGTTACCGAGGTCTTGACGCCGGTTTCGCTTGAGGTGATGACCCTCCAAGGTCTTGTTGAATTTTTAAAGGCCTTGTCAGCTATTCAGAAATATCGCAGGGAGCTGGCGTTGAAATATATTGTCCCGACTTTTCAAGACAACAGGGTAAAAAAGACAGCTGGTATTTTAGGGAAACTGGAGGCCTTGTATGGACCGGTTCTCTGCAAGCCTATTCGGTATAATACCAGACTGTCTGAAGCGCCTGCCCATGGCCAGACGATTTATGAGTTTGCCCCTGGTTCTCCAGGCGCTCATGATTATCGGGATCTGGTCAGGAAGGTTACCGGAAACAGTAAGCTTTTTACCTGATATTTTACAAAAATAGGGCAAATCCTTGACTCAACATAAAATAATCAAATGTCAAAAAAAATATGACCTGGAGGAATAAAAATCATGGCTGTTCTGACCGGTGATATTGCAACTTTGGTTTGTAAACCCCAAATTGATCCAGAGATGGGTGAGGTGGTGTTGAACGGTAGAATGCTGCAATTCTTGATGAAACTTGACGGCAGCAAGGACCTCGGTTCCATGGCTGAGACGTTGGGGTTGGATCTTAATACAGCAAAAGAAATATCTGCCAAACTTCTGGACTTTAAACTTATCAGCATTATTGGTGGCAGCGAGCCCATGCTGCCCGAAAGTTTTTTTGATTTCATAACGGAAAGGCTTGCCTTGATAGCGGGTCCCATAGCACAGCTTATGGTGGAAGATGCCATCCAGGATCTGGGAGGAAAAAAACGGGAAATTCCCAAGAACAAGGCGATTGAACTTATCGATATTTTTTCCCGGCAAATTTCGGATGATGAACAGCGGGCTGTATTTATTCAGGTTGTGATGAAAAAATTAAACGAGATCAATTGATCATCGTATCCGTAAAATGGAGGACTTATGATCATTTTTTGTGAAGAATGCAGTAAAAAATATAACATTGATGAAAGCAAAATTGTCGGTGACATAGGACGTTGCAAGTGCCGAAACTGCGGCCACATCATGGAAATTTCCAAACCGCAGTCCGCACCGGAAAGCGTCTCCGAAGACCTTGCTTCTTTTGAAATGAGCCAGGAGGAGTCCAATTCCGCATCTGAACCGTCAGAGGATGTGACAGATACGAAAGGGAAGGCAGCCGTGCAGCAGACTGAACAGACCAAAAAATCTTTCAGTTTGCAGGGCTTAAGTATCAATAAAAAACTTTTGATCAATTTTACCGGATTCATGATCACTTTAGGAGGTTTATTGATCTACATTTATATGGAGTTTGTTCCTGGTCTGCTGATGGAGCAAATTGATTTACGGACTTACACTGTTTCCCAGGCGTTTAAGGCTGCTATTGCCCAGCCCCTCCTGTTGAAAAATTATCTCCAGGTTAACAAGATAACCGATGAAATTTCTCGTCTGCCCGGGGTGGCCTATGTGTCGGTCGTTAATTCAAAGGGCATTGTTGTTGCCGGAATGCTTGGCGAAAAAAACCGTTTTTCCCCGGATTTTGTCGATCAGGTTAAGAAAAAAGGATTTCCACGTGAAATAGTGTCTCAAAATCAGTTGACAGGGACGACGTCGCACCAGTCCGGAAATCTGGTTGCCGGAGGTCAGGATATATATGATGTGGCTGTTAAACTGAATGAAACCGGCGGAGAAGTCCATGTCGGCCTTTTTTTAGAAGATATCAGTAAACAGGATATTATGGATATTGTCCCCCTTCTGATCGCTTTGGGCACATTGCTGATCATTGGAGCATTAAGTTTTCTGCATCTGGCAAATTCGATTTCAAAGCCGATTCGGGAACTTGCCGAAGCCTCCCAACGCATTAGTCTGGGAGAACTTGACTTGCCGATCAAAATTAAAGGAAGCGGGGAAATTGTTGAACTGGCTTCGGCTTTGGAGAGAATGCGTTTTTCAATCAAGTCAGCCATGGAGAGATTGAGGCGGAGATAACATCATGAAACAGACAATGCTGTTGATTTTTTTTCTTTCATTTTTTCCACAATCCGTATTTGGTGAAACCTTGCATTTTTCCATGCTGCCTCGCTATGATGCCGACGAAATCAGCAGACGTATTACTCCCTTGGCGGCACATTTATCCCAAAAGCTCGGTGTCAGTGTCGAACCCCTGCTGATGAGTAACTTCAGTGAATATACCAGTCGCACAAAAAGAGGAGATGTGGAAATCGGGTTTCAGAATCCCTACGTTTATACCCAGGTTGCCAATGAACATGAGGTTGTGGCTATGGCAGTCAAGGGGAAAAACGGAGATCGGTTTCGCGGCGTCATCATTGTTCGGAATGACAGTAACATAGACAACCTTGATGACCTGAAGGGAAAAAATGTCGCTATTGTTGGGTTTTCTTCGGCAGGGGGATACCTGTCACAGAAATTAACCTTGATGCGTCATGGTATCGATGTTGACAAGGACTGCCGACTGTCGGAAGCTGTGGAAAACAAACATGAGAATGTTCTGCTATCGGTTTTCATCGGCGATGTTGACGCGGGATTTATCCGAGAATCAGCCTTATCTCAAGCTGAAAATTTTGTGCCTGTTTCACAGATTCGGGTTGTGGCAGAGTCGGCCTGGCTTGCCAACTGGGCTCTCTCAGTCAAACGCTCCTTACCGGAGCGACAGAAAAATATCATACGAAAAATTGTAACGGAGTTACAGGAGGAGGATGCGGTATTAAAGGCATTGAAAATTAAAAGCTTCAGATCCGCAATTGATTCTGAATATGATTCGGTACGTGTGGCGGCGGGAATGGAAAGATAAAAAAATAAATATGATTATTATTCCAAAAGAAAAACCGGTTCTTTCCGGATTGAACAGTTATTACCTGAAAATTGAAAAGCTGGTTGAGCATTTTCAGGGTCAAATAGGCACTGGTGCCATTTTTTTCCGATCTCAAACTGTCCAGGCAATCATTTTTTTTGATCAGGACAATATTCTCAATGTCTATTTTCAAAATAAAACAAAATCCCTGCAGGGAAAAGAAGCGCTCAACACATTGTCCAAGGCAGCCTACAATTTTATCGTGGAAATTTATGAGCTTGATCCGGATAGAATTCATTTTTGGGCCAATATGCCGGCTGCCCAACAAATTCATCAGGGTCTCAGTACGGAGTTTGTAGATTTTGACGTTCTATTAAAAAAGATGACAGGGGAAAAGTTCACCGGTTTTTTTGATGTCAAACTGAATCAGGATCTGGGTGAAGGACTTCTCTTTTTCGATGGTGGTGAGCTGATAGGAGGTTCGTATCATCTGGCGGAAACAACTGATAGTGATCCCCACGAACAGCAGCTTACATTGATTCGCCACATCAAGAAGGAAGGAGCGATCTTTCATGTTTCAACCCTTGTTTTAAAAAAAGAAGAGACAACTTTTGCCTATAAAGAGGCTTCTCAGGCGAGTTCATTTGATCTCCTCCAGGCTTTAGGTGAAATGCTGAACACCTTTGAAGGAATTGTTAAAAAAGAGAAAGCGTATGATTTTAATGTGTTGTTGAAACAGAAGTTTGTCGATAAGGCTCTTAAGTATGATTTTCTTGATCCATTCGCGGCCGAGTTTTTTTATGAAGGCGGCAAGGTGATTTTTACAGGCCGGGAGGAACACAGGGTTGTGGCAAAAGGAGTAATAGAAGCCGTTCTTGAACTGGCGGACGACCTGGATAAACGAGAACATCTTCTGCAAAGATTGCATATCTGGAGAAAAAAATATGGAAACCGTTTTTCTGAGTTGGGACTCAGAGTGTAACGCTTTTACAGTAAT
>JAGHCC010000283.1 GCA_021160685.1 Desulfobulbaceae bacterium
ATCATCTTCTTCGGCCCTGGTGTGCTGGAAATTGGTAATTGAGTCGACCCTGCTTGAATAGGGAAGCTTCCACGCCTCGTCCGTGAGTTCTTCCAGAGCTGCCAGTGTCTTTCTTTCAAAGACATTGCCAGAACGGGGCGCCACGACAAAAAGAACATTTTCCACCTTGGTGTAGGTTTCTTCCAGGGCTTCAAGGGCTTGGAGCTGCGGATTCTCCTTGGAGAAAAACATACGGGAATCGTTTGAAAAGGTCAAAAAACGCATCCCACTTGCAGCCCAGCCGGCAAGAACGAGTAAAACAATAATAATCAGCCAGCGCTGTTTGACCACATTGCGGCTGAGCCATTTTTCAAATCTGTTCATGGGGATGATTAAATACGATTCCTGAGAACATAATGCCCATCGGGCAAAATAATTACGAATTATGAATGACGAATTACGAATGAAGTTACTTAATCTAATAAGACATTTCCTTCAATTCGTAATTCATAATTTCTAATTACCAGCTTGAGAACGAGCAATTAACCAGAAATAATTCTTACAGAAACTTTGTTTTTCCGATACATCGAAATTACTCCCCGACTGGGGCCAGCAGGACTACGCTATGGGCGGCAATGCCTTCCTCACGACCGGCAAAGCCCATCTCTTCGGTGGTTGTGGCCTTCAGGTTGATTCCATCCGGCCCGACCCGACAGGCAGCGGCCAGATTTTTCTTCATCTTCGTCATATATGGAGACAATTTGGGTTGCTGGGCAATAACAGTGATATCGGCATTGACAAGAAAAAAACCTTTCCGGAGGGCAAGGCTGATCACCTGCTCAAGAAGTAAAATGCTGGAAATTCCTTTGAATTTTGGATCACTGTCAGGAAAATGTCTGCCGATATCCCCCTCGCCCAAGGCCCCCAGCAGCGCGTCACACAGAGCATGAGTCAGGACATCGGCATCAGAGTGGCCAAGCAGCCCCATTGAATGGGGAATGGTCACACCGCCAAGCACCAATTGTCGCTCAGGCACAAGCCGGTGGGCATCATACCCATGCCCCACCCTGGGGAAAGGTTTGCTTTCTATCTGTTTCTTTTTCTTGAAACTTTTCTTTTCCTGCATAAGCAGGGCCTCGGCAATGAGCAGATCGTCCGGCCTGGTGATCTTGATATTTTTTTCCGAACCGTTCACTACCATAACCGGAATCCCCAGATGCTCCAGCAACGAGGCCTCGTCAGTGCCGATGAAATTGTCTTTTTTTGCAGCTTTAAAGGCCTGGCGCAGGAGGGAAACCCGAACAACCTGGGGGGTCTGGGCCTGCCAGATACTTTCCCTGTCAATGGTGCGTCGAATTTCTCCCTGGCTGTTGACCTCCTTCAGGGTGTCCCTGACCGGCACAGCAGCCATGGCCGCCCCGTTTTTTTGCGCTTCCATAACACAGGCTGTAATCAACTCGGGAGAAATAAGGGGCCGGGCCGCATCATGGACAGCCACATAGTCGATTGCAGAGTCCAGAGCCAAAAGACCGGCCTGAACCGAATCCTGACGCAATCGCCCGCCAGGGACAATTTTGACGACCTTATCAAGTTTGAAGTCGCGGACAATTCTTTCCGTGTGCTCCAGATGGTCCAGGGGCACCGCCACGATGACAGATGAAATAATTGCTGTCTGCTGAAAAGCAAGGAGGGTATGGGCCAGTACCGGAATAGAGTTCAGCTCATAAAACTGTTTGGGAATCTCCAGGCCCATGCGGCTGCCGATCCCGCCGGCCGGAATGATAGCTGCAACCTGCTGTTTCATGGTAACCGTTCATGATAAAAAAAATTGGTAAATATTTGACAGCACTTCACAGGAAGTCGATCAGGCGGCCCAGCATACCAAAGTATAGCTGACCAGCCTGCTTACCTCCCTGTAAAGCACTGTCAAACATTTACAGACCGAATTTTCCGTAACTTTTTTACACAAGCCGAATATTTACAAAAATTGGAGTGGGCTATAAGCCGAATTCTGTACGCGGTTCAAAAGAACCGGCCATGATCATTTCTCTGGGATGCCGGTCGCCCGGCACCTCTAGCAACCTACCCGGAAACATCGGACGGGCCGCCCTCAAACGTTTCCCTATTTGGTCTTGCACCAGGTGGGGTTTACCGTGCCTTCCATGTCACCATGGAAGCGGTGAGCTCTTACCTCGCCGTTTCACCCTTACCCCGGAAAACCGGGGCGGTCTATTTTCTGTGGCACTTTCCTTAGGGTCACCCCCAGTTCGCGTTACGAACCACCTTGCCCTGCGGAGTTCGGACTTTCCTCCGGTTTCAAAAAAAACCGGCGATCATGCGCCCACTCCAAATTCGTTAAAATCGTTGATTGGTTAAAAATCTAAAATTTACCGATCATCTATTCCCTGGTTCGCCAGCTCATCAGCCCGTTTATTGAGGTTCCTTGGAACATGGCTGATCTGAAAAGAATCAAATTGATCAAGCAGTCGGCTCACCTTGGCAAAAAGAGGCTTCAGCCCAACATTCTTAACCTTGTACTTCCCCTGAATCTGTCGAACAATTAGCTGGGAGTCTAAAAAAATGCTGATTTGCCGGTTCCCTATTTTTCCAGCCTCTTTCAGGCCAAGAATCAGAGCCTGATATTCGGCCACATTATTGGTGCATTGTCCCAAAAACTTGCTGCCGGTTGCTATCTCATCATTTTGCTCATTAAAAATAACAAATCCGGCCCCGGCCTCGCCGGGATTTCCCCTGGAGGCACCGTCGGTATAGATCGATATTAAGCCGGCCTTTGTCTGAATTTGCCGATCTTGCAAAACCTCTTCCGCTGCTTTCTTCTCTTCCGGCGCCAAGTAATCTGCGGTCTCCAGCAGCATTTCCCGAATCTCCTGCGGTTTCAGGTAAGGAAAATAACTGATCAACAGACAATCGGGTATTTTCTTTCCCAGTTCCCGGAGGAAATCTCCGCAGAGATGATGATCAATTTTTCTGCTCACTCAGTTTCGGCCTCGGGGAGATAATAGATCAGCCGGGAACAGGTGGGACAATTGGCCAGGCTCTCTCCTTTCATCAGTTCATTGTATTGCTGGGGAGGAATACTCATAAAACATCCATGGCAGACACCATTAGTAATACCGACCAGAGCAAGGCCATTTCTGTGCAACAGAATTTTTTCGTATTTCCGCAACAGATTTTCCGGAAGAGCCTTGGCTTTTTTCTTTCTCTGATTTTCAATTTTCTTCTTTTTCTTTTGCAAGCCGCTTTCCAGTTTCCCGACCTCCTGCATTTTCTCAGCCAGCAACTCCTCTTCGGCCTGGCAGACATTGTTCTCTTCAGTCAATTTCTGGCCCAGACTTTCGGCCTGCTCCATAATATGAACAGCTTCCTCTTCCAGATTCTTGACCATGTTCTTGCTGTCCTCGATTTCCTTAATCAAAGACTGATACTCCCTGTTGGTCTGCACATTCATCAGCTTGGTCTGGCGGTCTTTAATTCGGATTTCACTATCCTCAACAGCAGCCTCGATCTCACGCCGTCGCTGTTCGCCAGCATCAATCTTTTCCTGGAAAACAACAATCGCCTCTTTACGTTTTTCGATTGTTTCCGTGCGTGTTTGCACTTCTGTATTGCCCGCCGACATTTCTTCATCGAATTTTTTTATCTGAAGATCAATAGCCTGCAGATCAATTAATTTATTGATGTCCTCGTTCAATGCGCTCTCCTGTTTCAGGAATCATTACAACGTAAAGATTCTTCTAAAAATTTAAGTCAAAATACAAAATTCAAAGGATTTTTCTGTTTGGTGGCCGCCTCAATCCGGAAAGCCGTTTTTTTGTCCGCAAAAATTTCTTTCAGCCGGGCCGTGAGACCGGGAACAACAATATTCTCGGTGGCAAAATGACTGCCATCGACAATGCAAAAACGATTTGCCTCGGCCCAGCGGGCAACAGCGTGTTTAATCTCAGCGGTGATATAAAGATCAGCGCCGGCCAGAAAGGCCGCCTCGCTAAGATCCGAACCGCTACCGCCACACACCGCAACCTTACTGATTTTCTCCGGTGGTTTACCGACCATGGGCAGCACGGAGATGCCGATCCGTTCCCGCAGACGGGCCAGGAAAACCTCCGAATCAAGCGGTTCTTCAAGAACTCCAAGCCGCCCAAAACCACGCGTTTCTTCTGCGCCAATCCGGCTCAGGGGCTTCAACTTTTTCAGGCCGAGGAGATTTGCGAGCCGATCGCTTACTCCATCCTCCACGACATCAAGATTGGTATGACAGGCAATAACCGCAAGATCGTTCAGCAAACCTTTTTTAATCAATCTGCCGGCCGGCTGATCCGTTCGGATTGATTTCAACCCATGAAAAATCAAGGGATGATGGGTCACAATCGTATTCAGGCCAAGTTCAACGGCCTCGTCAAACAGTTCTTCCGTCGGATCCAGGCCGACAAGAATGCCGGTCATCTCCTGATAGGGACTACCGAGCATGAGCCCGACATTGTCCCATTCCGCAGCCAGCGAAAATGGCGCCAGTTCATCCAGAACAGTGATAAGATCTTGAACAATCATGGAAAAATAACAAAGTCCGTATGGCGGAAATGAAAAAAGGCACAACCCCTTTGAGGCTGCACCTTTTTTCTAAACCAGCAGGTGTTTCAGACAAAAATAAATGAATGAAAATTTCAGATCAATTCTATATTTAATCAACGACAAAATCTCAACAG
>JAGHCC010000002.1 GCA_021160685.1 Desulfobulbaceae bacterium
AGTAAATGGAAAGTCTCATATAAGAAGAAATAGTCCGCCAACGGCGGATCGAAGGAGTTGACTGATGAAGCATGAATTCAGCAGACGAGATTTTTTGCAGGCAGTCGGTATGTCAGTGACTGCGGCGGCTTTACCGGGCTGCCATTTCGGAGGGTGCCAAAGCGAAATTTTGCCAGGTGCGGCAAAGCGGGGTATCGATGCCAAACTGCCCAATATCGTAATTGTCTATACCGACGATCTTGGCTATGGAGATCTTTCCATTTACAATCCAAAGGCGGCCTACAAAACGCCTCGCATAGATCAAATGGCAAGAGAAGGTGTTATGTTCACAGATGCACACAGCCCCTCTACTATCTGTTCGCCTTCTCGTTACGGGCTTTACTCCGGACAACAGATATACCGATCTACGGGCCGGGGCGGCGGAGCCTTTGAGGGACCGGGTGGTCCGAGCTATCTTAAACCAGGCACGCTAACCATCGGTGATATGCTTCGATCCAAAGGATATCGTACAGGTGTATTCGGTAAATGGCATGTGGGGCTTACCTGGTACGATGATAATGGCAAGCGACTCGGTGGTGGTTTTGCCAATTCCAAGCTGATCAACTACGAAAAGAGCACTCCTCTGATAGATGGTCCCAACAACAGGGGATTCGATGAGTCGTTCGTCACACCCAATTGTCCAAACACCGACCCTCTTTATGTTTACATCGAAAACGGCATGGTCGAGACGCCGGCTACCGTGGTGCATCGACGCAAGAACCTGCCCAATCTGGACGGATGGCTGTGGGATAATGATGAGGGATTTATGTCAGTGGGATACGATTTTGAAAACGCCGATAAAATCTTCTACGCCAAGACCATGAAATTTATTTCTAATCACCTTGACCGCCACCCGGACAAGCCATTCTTTGCGGTCTTGTCAACACAGATCGCCCATGCTCCCGTGTTGCCGGCAAGAGAGTTTTGGGGCAAGACCGAAGGAGGTCCCAGGGGAGATTTCGTTCGGGAACTGGATGTGCTGGTGGGACGGTTGATTGACGAGTTGGATCGACTGGGCATCGATGAAAACACGCTCATTCTTTTCAGCTCCGACAACGGTGCTGAAACAGTTCACTATCACCGGATGTTGCAGGAATACAAACACAATGCTTCGGGCCGATGGCGAGGTATGAAACGTGACGGCTGGGAAGGAGGCCATCGAGTCCCATTTATCGCACGCTGGCCCAGAGCTATTCCCGCGGGACAGGTTTCAAAGCAAATGACCAATACTACAGATATCTTTGCCACACTGGCTTCGGTTGTTGGGTACGAGTTGAAGGATGAAGATGCCACGGACAGTTTTGATATGTTGCCTGTCATGCTGGGAATTCAGGATGACGATGATCCTGTCAGGGGCCATTTGCTGACACAGAGTTTCAGAGGAGAGTTTCAAATACGACAGGGCGAATGGAAATACCTTGATCACATGTCGTCCGGAGGTAACGACTACTCGAAGGGCTTTATGGCTCAATATTTTCTACCTGAAACGGCACCCAATGCGACTGGACAATTATTTAATTTGAGTAAAGATCCCGGCGAAACCACAAACCTTTTCTTCGAGGAGTCCGGCAAACGCAAAGAACTCCAGGAATTGCTGCGCAACTTGAAGGCAAGTGGACGCAGTGCACCCAAAGCAAGGAAACCTATCGGCATTGAAAATATTCCCGTGATAACCGGAAAAACTAAATAAAACGGCTACATCGTGAAACTTGTTGAAAAACTGAAATTGTGACAGTTCAAGGTATTTGGAAGGGAGGTTCAGTACACATCTGAGCCAAGATATATAATGGTATATGGGGAATCCCAAAACACCTGGAAACGGTCACTATCAATAGAATCTAATAACGAAGGAAAACCAATGAAAAAACTAATCTCAATAACACTTGTCCTCATTTTAAATCTCGGATGTATTGCCCAAAATAATGCTCGGACAGTTGTCCATTTGGAAAAAAACTGGCAGTTTATTAACAAAGAGGTTGCCGGTGCCCAAATGCCCGAAACTAATACCGACGGCTGGCAAACCGTTTCTGTTCCTCACGACTGGGCGATAAAAGGGCCTTTTGACAAAAAGATCGACAGACAAGTGGTAAGAGTTACGCAGGATCTTGAAAAAGTAGCCAAGGAAAGAACCGGAAGAACCGGAGCGTTGCCTCACATAGGAATTGGCTGGTACCGGAAAAGCTTTACTTTGGGGGAATATAAAAAGGGCAAAAAAGCGTTATTGGTATTTGACGGGGCCATGAGCGATGCGCATGTTTTTGTAAACGGCAGGGAAGTGGGTAACTGGCCCTTTGGTTACAATTATTTCTATTTCGACATTTCAGAATACTTAAAAGATGGAGAGAACCTTTTGGCTGTGCGGCTTGAAAACCCGCCTTTTTCTTCGCGATGGTATCCAGGCGCCGGAATTTTTCGAAAGGTGCGGATCATAGTAAAGGACCAAGTGAATTTCAAGCAGTGGGGAACCTTTGTCACCACTCCTTTCATTTCGGATGAAATAGCAAAGATAAATATCAAATCGACCGTTAACGGTGAAAATGTAAAAGTTGTAACCGAAATTAAGGACGCTGATGGAAAGATTGTTGGCATGGGCAGTTCAGATAAAATGTATGGAGATCAGATCGAACAAAACATTGGGGTTCCATATCCGAAATTATGGAGTCCCGATTCGCCGTATCTCTACACAGCACATTCGAAATTATACCAGGGATCCCAACTAAAAGATGAACTGGTAACCCGTTTCGGAATCAGAAGTGTGGTTTATGATCGTGATAAAGGAATGATGCTGAATGGCAAAGTAACAAAGTTTAAAGGTGTTTGCCTGCACCACGATTTGGGGCCTCTGGGAGCGGCAGTGAACAAATCAGCATTAAAACGACAAATAACCATTTTGAAAGATATGGGCTGTAATGCCATCCGTTCTTCGCACAATCCGCCTTCGCACGAGCAGTTGGAATTGTGTGATGAAATGGGGATTTTATTTATGGCTGAGGCGTTTGACGAGTGGGTGTCGCCAAAAGTAAAAAATGGCTACAATCGTTGGTTTAATGAATGGGCCGAAAGAGATGTGGTGAATTTGGTTCGGGCAACCCGCAATCATCCCTGCATTGTAATATGGAGTTCGGGTAATGAAGTGCCCGACCAAAGTAATCCCGATGGTCCCAAACTCGCCAGACGACTGCAGGATATTTTTCATCGCGAAGACCCAACCCGGTCGGCAACCGTTGGAATGGATCAGGTCAAAGCAGTCATGGCTAATGGTTTTGGAGCGGTGCTGGATGTTCCCGGATTAAATTATCGGGTGCATTTATACGAAGAGGCTTACGAAAAATTTCCGCAGGGATTGCTTATAGGTTCTGAAACAGCTTCAACGGTAAGCTCACGTGGGGTTTATAAGTTTCCTGTTGAAAAGCTGGATTGGAAAAAGTGGGATGACCTTCAATGTTCATCGTACGACATGGTATCGTGCAGTTGGTCGAATCTTCCGGAAGAGGATTTTGTTTTACAGGATGATAAAGACTGGGTAATTGGCGAATTTGTCTGGACAGGATTTGATTATCTGGGAGAACCAACCCCGTACGGTTTGGAATGGCCTTCCAGAAGTTCTTATTTTGGAATTTGTGATTTGGCAGGTTTACCCAAAGACCGTTATTATTTGTACCGCAGCCGCTGGAATACGAAAGAGGACACTTTACATATTCTGCCGCACTGGAACTGGCAGGGCCGCGAGGGAGAGATCACCCCGGTATTTGTTTATACC